>JBBITW010000019.1:11253-31457 GCA_037440525.1 Deltaproteobacteria bacterium | reverse complement strand
AAATTGTCATTCCGAGCGGAGCGAGGAATCTATGAAATTGCCACGCCTTACGGGCTCGCAATGAATGATCCGCCTTTGACGGAAAGGCTTTAATAAAAAAATCGCTCAATTTAGGTACTAATCAACTGTTGAAAAGGGGTAGATTATGGAAATGAGAGAAGGAGAAATATTTAAAAGGGCTTTGGATGGAGCAGAATATAAAATTAAAAGGATTGTAAATAGAATGGTAGTCCTTGAATCAATAGATGGAAGAAGACAGATATTAACAGAGATAAGGAATCTCAATATAAAATCATTCTATCTTCCTGTCCCTTTACCTAATACTTCTCTACCTTAATATGTAAGAGGACTTCCCTATTAACTCTTCTTAATCCTTTTAACTTCCTCCACGATTTTTGGTAGAATTTCGCCTGTTTTACCCTGAATTAGATAGTTTGAAATCCTTCCGGTTAAAGAAGTAGGCTCAGCATTGACTTCAATTATTACTGTTGAGGGACCTACAGTTTCTGGTAAACTGGCAAAGGGGTAGACTACTGCAGAAGTGCCACAAATAAGCATCAAATCGCACTTCCATGCCTCCCTCTGACTTTTTTGTAGAACATCGCTTGGAATGGGTTCTCCAAAAAAGACCCCATCATCCTTGATAATTCCTCCACATTGACAGTAGGGTGGAAAACTTCTCTCAGATTTAATCTTTTCAAGATCAATCTCATCAGAACTAAATCTTCTATTACATTTAATACATCTAAATTTATTGATGGCACCGTGATATTCAATTACCTTATAGCTTCCTGCCTTCTGGTGCAAGCCATCTATGTTTTGAGTAATTACACATTTTAAAACCCCCATCCTTTCAAGTTCTGCTAAGGCCAGGTGGCCTGGATTGGGCCTTGCCCTTTCAATCTCACCCAGGATTGTAAAAAGCCTTGAGATCGAGCTTTGAGGGTTAAGTCTCTCCTCCCAGTATCCTTTTGGGTCCGCCCTGAATAGATCATATACTTCGTATGCCTTTTCTTCAGCATCAGGATTTTTTGTCCAGATTCCATCTGGCCCACGAAAATCAGGGATTCCAGATTCTGTTGAAATTCCAGCACCTGTTAATGCGATAGCATAGTTAGATTTAGCTAAGTCCCTTCCTGCCCTTTGGATTAATTCTTCTTTATTCGACATATATACCCCCCTTAAAATGTTAATATTAATTTTAAACCTAACCTATTATAACCATAGATTTTATTAATTGCCAAATGTATGGATAAGGAGATTGACCTCCCTTTTTAGAGTCTAAAATTAACCCAATTGAATTAAGAATCAAAATGTTTTAAAAATTTATTAAATAGTATGACGGCAAAATATAAATTTTTTATCCTTATTCTTCTGATGATTTTCAACACCGGTTGTGCACATGTAATCTCACAAAATATAAGGGAGAGTGCAGACCCTTCTATTACGCTGGGACAGGTTTCGAAGAACCCGAGTGCATTCAAAGGGAAAATAGTCATCTGGGGTGGTGAAATCATTGAAACCACCAATCAAAAAGATGGAACAACAATCATTGAGGTTTTTGAAAGACCTCTGGGATATAGAGGAGAGCCAAAAATCAAAGCCTCTTCAGAAGGGAGATTTTTGGTTTTGTCTGAGGGATATCTGGACCCTTATCTTTATGCGAGAGGGAGGAAAATTACTGTAGCTGGTGAGGTTCTGGAGGAGAGAACCAAACTTATTGGTGAGATGACATACCGCTATCCTGTTATTTTAAGCAAACAGATTTACCTCTGGGAATATTATTATCCTGTTGTCTACTATTATGATCCATGGTGGTATTATCCAAGATGGTGGTGGGGTGTAGGGTTTCGTTATCATTATCACTACCATTAAATTTTGAGATTAAATAAAACCTTAAATTTAAAATAATCATAGGAGGAGTTATGCCAACAATATTTTTCTTTGGACCGAAGTTGGATAAGGAGAAGAAAAAAGAGATGATAAGGTCATTTACAGAGACCGCAAGCAGGCTCACAGGGATAGAAAAATCTGCCTTTGTGGTTTATTTAAGGGAGTCTACTCCAGAAGACGTCGGTGTCGGTGGGGAACTGCTCGAAGATATGTTAAAGGCAAGAGAGAAGAAATAATCTTCTTTTCAGATATCTTTTAATTTAATATTGGTCGGTGATTTCTCAATTGTTCCATATATATCTTTTAGAAACATAGAAATTTTATCATACTCTTCAGCTTTATCATCAGGGATCTTTGAGACCCCGTACTTCTCATACTCATCTATAGCAAATTTTAATGTAATGTCCTCAATATTCCTTCCTGGTTGAAAGGTTGCTTCCCCCTTTGCTCCTTTTGTGGTTTCGACAACAAGTCCGATATCAATTAACTCATAAAGTATCTTTCTCACAAAACTGACTGGGATTTCAAGTATATTGGCAATTTGGTGAGTGTTGGGTGGTTTTTCCCCCTTAGAAAACCTCTTTATGAGAAGATGAAAGATTCTAAGCATGAGAAGTTTTTTGGAAGATAAGCTTATCCGGGAATAGTCAGGATGAAACCCGAATGTCTCGTAATTTTCATGGGCATGTGCAATCTCTGCTCCAAAAAGAACAATCATCCAACTGAGTTGAAGCCATATTAAAAGAAGTGGCAATGCAGAAAAACTACCATAAATTGCGCCATATTTTGCAACGCCTATCTGAAATTTAAAATATATCCACTGAACTATCTGGGCAATTGTGCCTGCAACAATCCCTCCAAAAATGGCTGAACCAGGGGGTACTTTAGTATTTGGCATAATGAGGTAGAACATTATTAAGAGCACCCAAATGGATACATATGGCAATAAGCCTAAAAGGAAAAGGATGATCGAACTAAGATATCCTAAGAAGGCAATTTTATTCATAATGAGCTTTACCTGGCTTGCTATAAGGATTGTGGCACTGCTTGCAATGACAATGAGAATAGGGGCAAACACAATAAGAGAAATGTAGTCGCTAAATTTTCTTATAATGGTTCTTGCTCTTTTTACTTCCCAGATATCATTAAAGACAGTTTCAATCTTTCCTAAGATTGATATTACTGTCCAGAAGAGCATTACCACCCCTATGCCGGCAATTACTCCTCCTTTAACACTTCCCAGGAGTTTTTGAGAAAAGGAGATAATCTGATTGGTTACATCGGCCTGCCAATTTGCTTTTTCTGAAAATTGTAGAATCTGTTTCACAATTAATTTTTCAAGGCCAAAGCCTTTGGCTATACCGAATGCCACAGCCACGATAGGGACAATGTTTAGAAGAGAATAATATGTCAAGATGGATGCAACCTTCTGGGCGTGGTTCTTCGAAAATCCATAAGATGCCAGGAGAAAAATTCGTAGGTATTTAATAAAAAAGGATTCCAGAGGTGAAAGATTTCTTAAGCGGATTTCCCAGATGTTGGTTTTGATAAAATGGATTGCCCTTGAAATCATTGATATCCTTTTTTATCTTCTAACCTGTTTTAAGTTCTGAAGTACAGTGCGGGCAACGGATTGCTTTAATTGGAATTGTAGAGTAGCAGTAATTACATTCTTTGGTTGTTACTTCGGGTTTTTTGGCCTCTGACTGACTTTTCAGTTTATTAACTCCCCGCACAAGAAGAAAGACCGAAAAAGCAACAATGACAAAGCTAACGATTGTATTTATGAACAGTCCGTAGTTGATGGTAACAGCACCTGCTGCCTTTGCTGCGGCAACTGAGGTATATGGTCCAGCCACCTTACCTTCCTTAAGAACAAGAAATAAGTTGGAGAAATCAATATTTTTTAAGATTAGACCAATTGGTGGCATGATCATATCTGAAACCAAGGAATTAACAATACCACCAAATGCAGCTCCAATAATGATCCCAACAGCCATATCTATAACATTCCCTCTCATTGCAAATTCCTTAAAATCCTTTAACATAAATTAAACTCCTTTCCTCGCCTCTTTAAAGTATTTAATGAAATAGTATTATTTGATTTTAAGATCAACACGACTGTCTTTAAGTTTCTCCTTCTTTTCAGGTTTAAGCGATTTTGGTTCTATGATAAATATCCTTTCTGGTTCCACTTTGCCAGATTTTAATATAGCCTCCTTTACCTTCATCGCCCGCTGTGAGGCGAGGGTTCTTAGATCGCTTTCCTTGACCTCTATATGGGTTAGCATCAATTTTTCCATCTCCGAAACAGGTAACTTTTTGGCCATACCCAGAATATTTCTTGGCTTTGGAAACTTCTCCTCTTTATAGGCCATTCTTAAGTATCTTTCGTATTCAGATGGTTCTATTTTTACTTCATCGACCGAAACGAGAGGTTGGCCTTTTTTAACCATCTCCTGTGCTTTCTGTACCTTTAACTTTCGATTAAAAATATACTGTTTTAATCCCTCTCTATCTTTTTCAATATCAACATGTCCCTCAATATCGAGTTTAAGAGATGGTCTTTCATGAAGAGCCTTGATAAGGGCATCAATTTTTTTAATATTCGATTCAGTGATGAGGTTGCGACCATAATCAAACTCCAAGTAACTTAATTCCTCTCCTCCTCCAAAAATTGCCCCAAGAAGCGCAAAAGGTGAAGTGACGGCCTTCGTAATCAGATTTATAATGATCTGCAATATGATCTTTCCTATACTGAACTTTGGATCATCCAGAGTTCCCTTAACAGGGATGTCAAGTTTTATCTCTCCTTTTCTATCCTTAAGGAGTGCAATGGCGAGCTTTACAGGTAGCTTTGTTGCGTGAGGACTTTCTACTTTTTCTCCGAACGTAAATTGGTCTAAGAAGATATAATTTGTGGAATTGAGTTTCTTCTTATCGATGAGATACTGTAGATCAAATGAAAGTTTACCTTTCTCAATAGTATATCCAACATATTTTCCAGAGTAGGGTGTCATGGGACTCAGATCCATATCCTTGAACCTTACTTTCAGATCCACATATAAATCTTCTTTCAAGGGATTTAACTTTCCTGTAATCTCAAGAGGAGCATAACCGTCGAGTTTTGCTCGAAGATCCATTTCTGCCAATACAGTCTCTTCAGAAGATAGCCCTGATACCCTTCCCAATAACTCACCCAATTTAGCCGAATATTCTGGTTGAATAGATCTGTCAGTAAATTCGATACTCCCTCCCTGTAAGGTAATTGTTTCTATTTTTATATCCTTTTGGGGTTTTTTATCCTTTGGAGGTTCTAATGCCTCCTCTTTCGGTTTTGCAGGTGGTGTTTCCCCTTCCTCTGCTTTTTCCTTTTTTAATATGTCCTGAAGATTGAGTTTTCCATCAGGGTTGATTATTATTCGTGCATAAAAATCTGCTAATGAAATACCTTTGATATCGACTAAAAGTGGACTGAATCCGATATTTAGGTCACTAAATGAAAGAGATTCCCATTTAAGAAAATCATCCCCATTATGTTTGTCAATTGAAGCAAACCTTGATAATATTGCATTCCCCTTATAATTAAACTTCATCTCGTTTGGTTCAGAGAGCAACAGAGAAAGATTACCCTCCGTGGAGATAGAGCCCTCTGTCACAGTGATCTTTATCTTATCTGTGAAGTAGGATTGGAAAGGACGAATTTCAATTCCATTTAAATTCATCTTTAAATCTGCCCCTAAAGGATTGATGCCGATTGTTCCTGAACTATTAATTATCCCATTTTTATTTAGGATAAGAAATAGAGAGATTCTACCCTTACTATTTTTTTCATTTGAAACATTCTCGCCTGATAAATTTATATTTTCTGCCGTAACATTAACAGGCTCTGAAGTCATTTCATCTTTAAAATTAATTTTATATCTTTCCAAAGAGATTTTACCCAATTTAAACAACCATTGTTTATCAGGTTTAGCCTCAAGCGGTTTTTCAACCCCTTGATCTATCGCCTCTGAGGGTTTTTGTGATTCAGGCAGTAAGGTCTGAAGATTCAGTTTTCCATTGTTATATCGTTTGACCAGTAGAAACCCCGTTTGAGCAGATATCTCTCCAATTGAAACTTCCTGTGCCTTAAGATCTAAATTTATGTTTTTTATTGAGAAGTTTGGAAGGTTAATAAAGCTTTCACCTTCCTCTCTCTTTATCAACCTTAGATTTGATAGGGATATAGACCCTTTTGAAAGTTTAAGCTCCTGATCATTTACTCTTTTTGCATAACGATAATTTGCTAAAATTTCAATTTCACCTTCTTCTATATTAAAAAGCACTTTTTCACGAAGATAGATAAAATAATTCCTTAAAGCTATATTCCTTAACTCTATGGAGCCATCCAAACTTATAGGGTCAAGTCCTACAGTGCCTTTTGTTGAAATAGTCCCCTTCTTATCTAATAGCAATGAGAGATAAAATTTGCCTTTCGAATTTTTTAAAGTTGTCAGGTTTTCTCCGCTGAATCTAATCTTTTCTCCAAGGATAATATTGGGCACAGGGGTTTTTTGATCGTTCATTTTCATAGTATATTGATCTATGAGAATTTTTTTTAATAAAATTGTCCAGGTTTTCTCATCCTTATTAATTGAGACTTTCTTTATCTTTTCTTCTTTGTTTGAAGAATGTGGTAGAAGTTTCTGTAAATCAAACTCTCCACTGCTTAAACGATTAAGAGTGAGCATTCCCTTTTCAGTAAAAAAGTTTCCTACCTTAATATCTTTCTTCATAAAATCTACTTGAATGTCTTTCAGCGAAAGGATGGGAAGTTTAAGAAAATCCTCTTTTTCGCCTCTTTTTCTTAACTTCAATGAACTCAGGTCTGCAGAAATACCTGATATAAATATTTGTGGTTCATTTTTATTTTGTTCATATTGATAATTGGTTGAAAAATCAAGCCTTCCATCTTGAATATCAAAAAGGATACTCTCCATGTAGTATGGTGAATATTTTTTTATATATAAAGATTTTGCTTCTAAGGATCCTTTTGCTGAAATTGGATTTATGGAAAAATCACCATTTAGCCTGATTGTTTCATTTATCTCTGTCTTAAATGAAAGAAGATAGTTTGCCCTTTTATCTTTTTCATTACTGAAATTACTTATTTTTACTTCAACTGAGTCGAGTTTTGTTTTAAATGGATTTGGCCTTGATATGTCAGAAAAGGAAACCTTTCCTTCTTTCAATTCAATCTCATCAACATTAATTGATAACTGGTTTTGCTCTCTTTTCCCCTCAGCAAGAGGGGGAGTCTTTGCCTCCCTTTTTTTGGGAAGAATGGATTCGATATTCAGGATACCCTTAGAATCCCTCTGAATCTCAAGTTCGGGTGATTGGATGGAAAGTTTTGATAGATGGAAGAATCTTTTTAGTGGTTCTGTCGGAGCAATTCCAGCCTCAATAAGGGGTGCACGTAAAAGAGGTTTTTTCTTCATATCGTCCAGCTTAACACTCTTTATAGAAAGGTTTCCTGAAACTCTCAAAGATGGACTTTTATTTTTATATTGGATAAATGATAAATTTGTTTGTATATCAAGGTTTGCAGAAACTAAATCAAAATTAAATTTTATAGGCAAATAGGCAAGATAATATGGGACATCCAAGCCCTTAATGTTTATATCAACGACTGTTTCAAGGGAATCAGAAAATGGTTTTGTCTTGCCATGAATTGTATAGAGAGTATCGTTAATCTTTACTGATAATTTTGGTTGGACATATATTTCAGCATAGTATGGTATGTTTGATAAAAAAGGGACACTGATATCCAATTCTCTTATAGTATGCTTTTTATCCTTTGGTTCGTCCCAGAAATCAATGTTCCCGTTTATAATATTTATATTATTTAATGAGAATCTTAATCTTTTTGATTTTTCTTCTTTCTGGGATTCCTTCTTGGGGATCAGATCAGAAAAATTATATGAAAGATCTTTATATCTCTTAATTTTTATAAACGGTTTGGTTAATTTGATTTCTTTAACAATAATCGCCTGCTTAAGGGCTGAAAGGCTTTGGAGATTAAAATAGAGTTCATCAAAGGATAAAAAGACATCTGAGCCTTCGCGTTCTTTCACCTTAAATCCTCTTACTGTTGCAGAGAGGAGGTAGGGATTGACTTTTATCTTATCGATTGTTACCTCACGATGGATATTTTCAGAAATTTTCTTAATCAATATAGACTTAAGAATCGGAGGTAATACAAAGAAGCCGAAGATAGTAAAAATTAAAAAGAATATGGCCAATCCAATTAAGTATTTCTTTAAGTATTTAATTTTAAAAAACTTCATTTTATTTCCTTTGCTCTGAGTTTTATTAATAAAATCCTAAAGTGTAGTCATATAAGTACCCAAAGAATGCTTGGCAATCCGACGAAGTCGTTGCGAGCCCGAAGGGCGCAGAATCTCATAGATTCCTCGCTTTGCTCGGAATGACAATTTGGAAGAGATTGCTTCGACTTCACATCGCAATGACATGAGAATCGATCAATTTAGAATAATATTATTTGATCTTTTTTGAAATTTAAGGACTTTTTATCTCCTGGGCTTTGTATACTCCAACTGGACCCCACTCATATGTCCCACCTTTATTCACAAGGGCCAATCCTGTGAAATTGCTTCTGTAAAAAATTTCGTAAGTAGAGAGCATCTCTTTTCCATCCACGATTATGCGCATACGACCCTGAACATCTCTAATCCACTGTATTCTATGAGGCATCCCATCGTCAAGAAAGGGATACTGGGTTGCAGTGTCAATGAGATAGCTTCTTCCATCCCTTTCACGGTATATCTCGATAGGACGTGATGAGGAAGGGGCAGCTTGATATACCATTCTATAGAGAGGAACTGGTGGGCTCCCACCTATAAGAATGATCTCCATCGATCCCCAAGAAGACCTTGAGACCATTGTAATGTCTACTTCAAAATCTGGTTCTATTTTTGCAAGTGTATAAATGCGTGCCTCTTTGATAGCTGAAGGTTTATCTTCAGCCTTTTTCTCCTCTGAAGGAGTTTTAAGGATATCTCTTAGAAAACCACTAAAAGGACTCTCTTTCTCTGCTGACGGAGTTTGAGAAGGATATCTCTCCACATAAACTTCACTAAGAAGCCTGCGATAGGGTGTTACTTTAAAGATGCCGGAATCTACTATCCAGGTTGGATTATTTCTATATTCCCCATCAGAAAAATCATCGTAGAGAAAGACTGAACGTAATCTCGACCGGTATTGCTTGATTAAAGCCAGAAGCTCTTCAATAAATTTTGGGTGTGCTATCATTCTTTTATCAGCGTCTTTAACCTTTTGTTCCAGTTCATTAAGAAATTCGTTAAGAGTCTTTCTATCCTGGTCAGTACTATATCCAGAAATTGCTAAGATAGATACTAAAAATATTGGGACGAAAAGAAATATTATCCATCTATTTGGTTTCATAATTCACCCCCTTGATGTTATTAAGAAAATAATTTTATTATATATATAATTTGCATTTTTATTGTCAATGAAATTTTTTTATGATCTCTAAAAATTCCTTGAAAGACTTGGTATGATTGGTAATTTAGGTCTATTTAGATCACCTATAGATTGTGGCTCTTGTTCTTCCAATTACTTCTCGATTCACAACAGAGTTTGGCCATCTTCCTGTAAGAACATTTGAGACATTTTCAGCAGTCCTTCTTTTCAATTCGCTTATAGATTCTACTGAATAGAAACCCACGTGAGGAGATATGGTCACATTTTCGAAACCCAATAATGGATTTTGAGAGTCAGGGGGTTCTTTCTCCAGAACATCTAATGCGGCTCCTGATATTATCCCTTCTTTTAATGCTTTGATTAATGCATCCTCATCAATAATTGGCCCTCTCGATGTGTTTACTATAATAGGCTTTTTGACCATCTTCCTGAATTCCCTCTCTCCAATTAAATGGAATGTTGAATCATTCAACGGGCAGTGGATGGAAATGAAATCTGATTCCTCTAATACATGGTCTAAGTCTTTCAATTCTATTCCCTCTGGAGGTTTTTCAAGATAGGGATCAAATGCTATTACCTTTAGACCAAAACTCGACATTCTCCTTCCTACCTCAAGGCCTATCTTTCCGCAACCAATAAGACCAAGTGTCTTCCCATTTGTTCTGTAAATGGGTATTCCCAGACGAAAATCCCAGTAACCTGATTTAACCTTTTTATCGAAGAAAGCAATCTTTCTGATCGAGCACAAAATCATTGAGATTGTATGATTTGCCACCTCATCAATACAGTAGTCAGGCACATTGGCCACAATAATTCCTCTCTCTGTTGCCGCTTTAATATCGATTGAATCAATACCAACCCCATAACGTGAGATTACCTTGCATTTAGGAAGGTTTTCAAGAACGTTTCTATTGAGAAGGGAATATTGATTGATAATTCCATCAGCGTCATGACAGAATTTAATCAAATCCTTCTCTTCCCTTACCTGAGCCAGAATCAATTCTGCACCAATTCTACCGAGCTCTTTCGTTTCTTCTTCGATTGAACCATGATCACAATCAGTAATAACCACTTTAAACCTGTTTTTTTCCATATATCACTTTATGGTATCAGAATAACTTTGACTGCACGGCGGCTTTCGAGGAGATTAAAGGCCTCTTCCCATTTCTCAAGAGGGAGCCTGTGGGTTATGAGTTTTTCAAGAGGTAAGAGTCCCTTTGAGATGAGGCTAATAGTATTTTCCCAGGATGTCCAGCTGCTTGAGAAGCAAAAATCAAAACGAATGGCCTTAAAGATTCCCTTATCATATGGTATTGAAATCATGGGTTTCCCCGAGATACCAATGGCGCAAACCCTCCCCATCCTTCTTACCATTTCAAAGCTCTGTGAGATAGCCTTTTCCCCTCCAGATGTTTCAATAAGGATATCAAATCCCATACCATTGGTTAAGTCCAGAACCTTCTGGATTGGTTCTTCTTTATCCACATTGATGATAAAATCAGCTCCTAATTCTTTTGCCTTCCCAAATCTTATTCCCTCTGCAGAGTTCCTTCCAGTGATTCCCACCATTCTCACTCCAGCAAGCTTGGCTATAGCAAGGGATATAAGGCCAATTGGGCCTGGACCGGTGATTAAAACAGTCTCTCCAGCCTTAAGTTGGGATCTTTCAATAATCGATGTAAAACAGATTGCTGTTGGTTCGATAGCTGCACCTACTTCAAAATCGATATTTGCAGGAAGTCGATGGAGAAGAGAGGCAGGACCTGTTACATATTTGGCGTAGGCACCGTTGATACCGATTCCAAAAGGTCTTTTCTGTTCGCAGACTTGAGGAAATCCACTTTGACAGACAATGCATGTGCCGCATGAGCCTGTGCGGGTTTCGCTTACAATCCGATCCCCCACCTTCCAGCCTTTAACGTTTTTCCCAACCTCAGCAATCACACCAGAAAATTCATGACCAAGAATGACAGGAGGCCAGTATGGATGGCTATCGTGATATATATGGAGATCGCTTCCACAAACAGAGACTGCCTTTACCTCGATTAAAACCTCATCTTCCTTTGGCTCTGGTTCAGGGACATCCTGAATTTCTACAAGCCCTTTCCCCTTTCCGTATTTAACAACCGCCTTCATGGATTATCTCCTGTGGATTAAAAATTGAATCCATAAATTTAATTTTTTACCAATGGGACAACCTCTCCACCTCTTTGAAAAATCAATACCTTTGCATCACGTCCAACTATTGAAAAGGCAATATCAAGTCCTTCATTAGGTGTCTGTGCATGAATAAATCCCAACCTCTCCTTTTCCTCTCTTGATATTCCCTTGGAGACCATAATTCCTCTGGCTCTTTCCTTAATGACTCTTCCAACATGAGCGAGGTGAGCAGCCACGGTCAATTTTTTAATAATTCCTTTTTGAACCATTTTCTCTATATCCAAAAATGGTTGATAGCCCAATTCGAGAACTTCTGGATGGCTTGGGGAGACCCCTTCCTGACATGGTGAAATAAGAATCACTACCCCTCCCTTTTTAACTGCTAATTCTGAAGCATAGATTCCTTTTGCTGCAACCCATAGATCAGAATTATATGGATGGGAATCAACAATAACGATGTCTGCCTCTTTTGGAATTATGGATTTATAAACTTTAAAAGAAAGTTTTGCTCCTTCTCTATAAGCACTGTAAGGGTCACCAGCCACTACGCCTATTAGCCTTCCAGATCCATCTTGAATGGTATTTACAATCCATCTCAATCCAACCTTCTTAGCGACCCTCTCTATCTCGTCTTTAACAGGATTTTCAATCTTTCCAAGTATTCCTGAACCTTTAAATTTTGCACTGAGCCAGTGAGTTTTTCCTGTTGTTTCCTCTCCACATATTCCGGGCTGTATTATATTTCCACCTCCACTGAAGCCCGATACCCTGTGGGGGACTATTTGACCGATACCGATAATTATATCATATTCCCTCACCAATCTATTTACGATTATTGGAGTCCCCTTTTCTGTCTCTCCAAGAGGGATTAATTGAGATCCATCCCACCAAGGGTGATTTAAAATATCGTATTGCCTTACAATATCATCTCCCAATTTTTTTACCATCTCCTCCCTTGTCATGGGTCGATGGGTTCCAAGAGCAATAAGGATTTTTATCCCATCAGGTTTTAAACCGCTTCTCTTTATTACCTCCAGTAATCGAGGAAGAATCTTCCCTACAGGTGTTGTTCGGGTATGATCATCTATAGCAATTAATATATTCCTGCAACCCTTGAGTAGCTGGGATAGAGGAGGGGAATGGATGGGTTTTGTAAGACCCTTTTCGATAATCTCTTCTTCACTTTCCTCAACCTCCATGGTAGAAGGTGAAAAGACTCCAATTAGATTTTCTTCTGGGACATCAATGGCATCAATTTCTCTAAAGGGAAAAGAGATTTTCATGAATATTCCTGTTATTAATTCTGTATTCCAGAGCTTAAACCTTTATATTCCCTCTTGCCTCCTTTATAGATTTGATAAAAGAACGGGTATTTTCGGTAATTATATGAAATTTCTTTTCCATCAAAGCCCTTTTATCAACCAGCTCGGATCCAACCCCGACTGCCGATGCCCCTGCCTTCATAAATTCTCCTACATTCTGAAGGTTGACTCCACCTGTGGGGACAAGAAGAATTTGTGGTAATGGTCCTCTGATGGCCTTTATATATTCAGCTCCACCTAACTGGGCTATGGGAAAAACTTTTACCATATCAGCACCTGCATTCCAGGCAGTCAAAATCTCTGTTGGAGTCATTGTACCTGGGATAACAACAACACTGTATCGATGTGCTAAATTTATGAGCTCAAGATTTAGAGTTGGACTTACGATAAATTGAGCACCTGCAAGAAGTGCAGCCCTTCCTGTCTCACTATCAAGCACTGTTCCAGCTCCCAATATGATTTCATCCCTATATTTATCAGAAAGAGTCCTTATCACATCCATTGCTCCCTTAACACTCATTGTAATTTCAATGAATGTGCCTCCACCTGCTTTAATAGCCTCGGCTACATCCATTGCTTCCCCGGGAGAATTAACACGAATAACAGAAATCAGTCCCTCCGAAATCATTCTCCCAAGTATCTCCCTTTTTTCCATCTTTAATTCTCCTTTTTGTATGATAATCTAAGACTAATAAATTATTTCACCTTAACTGAGAATAAAACTATCTCGATATCCTTAATCCTGCACCCCTTAATTGTGCCTCTACCTCTTCTATTGTGCACCAGTTGAAGTCACCAGGCATGGTATGTTTCAGTGCGGCAAAGGCATTGCCATACTTAAGTCCTTTTTCAATATCATTTAGTTTTAGAATTCCATACAAAAATCCTGCAGTAAAGGAATCTCCTGCCCCAACTCTATCCACAATTTCAACTTCATATTTCCTGTCCCTGAAGATTTTTCCATCTTTATAGGCTATGGCTGTCCAGTTATTTTTCCAGACAGAGAGATCCTCTCTCAGGGTAATGGCAACAGTCTTAAATTTAAAACGATGAGCAAGCTTCTCTGCAACTTTATCATAATCCTTTTCCTCAATACCAAAAACAACCTTTGTATCCTCCTCAGTTGTAATCAAAATATCCACATATTCCATCATCGGTTCCTGAATTTTTCTTGCATCATCTGGTGTCCAAAGTTTTTTCCTGTAATTGAGATCATAGGAGGCCGTTATTCCCTTTTTTTTGGCTTCCCTGAGTGCCTCAAACGTAGTCTCAGCGGATGATGGACTGAGGGCAGGGGTAATACCACTTACATGGAAATGCATAGATTTCTCAAATATGCTTTTCCAATCAATCTCTCCTGGCCTAATCATACTTATTGCTGAACTGGTCCTGTCATAAAGGACACTTGAAGCACGGGGAGAGGCTCCAAATTCAACAAAATAGATTCCTACCCTTCCTTCTTCTGACCAGATGATATTTGAACAGTCAACCCCTGCCTCCTGTGCACGATTGCGGATCAAATAGCCAATTCCATTCTTTGGGAGTTTTGTAACCCAGGCACTATTCATACCAAACCTTTTTAAACCAACCGCCACATTCAGTTCAGCTCCACCTACATATAGCTCCAAACCTCTTGCTTGCTCAAGCCTTTGAAAACCAGGGGGTGACAGCCTTATCATGGCTTCTCCAAATGTGACAACATCATACATATAAATGGCTCCTTTTTAAGATATTATTCCAATTCAATTCCTTTCTCTTTTAACATCACCATTAGAAGTCTTTTTTGATCATCAGTAAATGGATAATGGTTACATAGATTCTGAAATTCCATCTTAGAGACAACCCTTTTTCTACCTTCTTTATTAATTTGGTGAAATATTTCCTCATAATACTTTAAATAAATGAATTCCCCTATATCCCTCATCATTAGTGTATTGCCTCTGCCTGCAAGCCCCCACAGGTAAAGAAGGTCTGACACTGGTGAGGCAACAACAGGATGACAACCACCAGGAATTGCGAAAATACTTTTATCTTCAATTAAATAGGCCTTTCTCAAACATCCTTCATCCATTAATATCTGAACCCCATATGGTCCAAATTGATCCTCTTTGTCCTTCCTTTTTCTGAAACGAAAAAAATAGATTTCTTCGTGATCAGACTCTCCTTCAGAGGGCCGCTCTTTATCATGTTTATGTATAGGGGTCCCTGACCAGAAACCAGGAGGGCTGTAAGTTTCCCCGACAATCAGGTTTGAGCTTGCATTTTTTGGTTTTATTAAATTTGTCACATCGCGGCGCCAGACCCACTCACCCCTCGATTCAACTCTCACCTCATTATTTGATAAAAAGAAAGGGGGGTTGTCTTTAAGAGCAGGGGCTTCAAAAAAGGCAATCTCTCCTCGGCCCTGGATTGTTAATCTTGAGTTTCGTGGTACATAGAGTGCTGATGCACTGGATTCTTTAGGATTTTTTGGAAGAGGTCCATCTTCCCTTTTGATAAAAAATTTTTTACCATTGACATCTGCTTGAAATTCCCCATTCTGAGGGACCAATACAACTTCTTTTTCTTTTGTTTCCTTAATTATAACATTGGATTTAATTTGGTATATACCGAAGCCGATGACCTCAAGTGGAATATCTTCACGAAGTGGATCCAGAATCAGTCCACTCGAACTCCCATCGTATTTAAAGTGGGGATTTACTTCATTTTTCTCAATCCTTTGAGCATATTTCTTGATCGTCTCTTCCAATCAGAGGTTCCTCCAATCTTTTAAATTTATTCTTTCTCCCTTCTCTGCAGAGGTGTAGCCAGCATAAATTGTTTCTACCACATCTCTTGCCAGATTTAATCCAGAAATCGGTTCCCTATCCATTAGAATATCATCAATAAAATCTTCTAACTCTTGTGGGAATCCCTTCATCCAATCATCATCAGGGCTCGGATAGTTCCAACCTGCTTTTGTCTCTAACTTCTCAGCTAAGTATTCATCTCCAAATATATTTGGCTCCGGGGCATATACTTCTAAGACATTATGTGGGTTTATATTCACATGAAGGATCGCATTTGAAAGATATACTCTTATAATATTTCTTACCCCACCTAATATAGCATCGGATGCAAAAACAGTTGCTTTTGAGTTATCTTCAAAATTAATAATCATGGCACCCCAGTCTTCTACATCTTCCCATTCGGAGACAATATATTTCCTCTTCTCTTTTTTAAAAGATTCAATCCTTGTATGATATCCAACCTCTGCAACAACTGATTTTGCTCTTATGGGTCTTCCATATTTCAGCACCCCTTCATAATGTTTTAGATGTAGAACACAGCCTACTGGATGTGAACCCAATCTCATCAGGGCCCCTCCACCCGATGTCTTCCATCTACGCGAATATTTTGCTTGAGAACCTGAATGACCCTGTTCTGCCCTCACCTCCAATATTGTACCTCCACATACATTGATCAGGTTTTTCATCTTTCTAAAAGGTGGGGCATAGATCCAGTTCTCAGCATACATGAATTTTACATTATTCTTTTTTACCGCCTGAATAACACGATCACATCCTTTAAGGGCCTCTTTGAGCATCAATTCTTTGCTTACAGAGAGACCAACAAATTCTTCCTCTCTCTCCTTACCAAAGTATCCTGTTAATGGTTTTTCACAGATGATATGTTTTCCAGCCTCTGCAGCCATTATAGAGAATTCTTCGTGGAGGTCTGTTGGAATACATAGATCGACAACATGGATATCATTTCTCTCAAGAATACGACGATAATCGTCATAGTAGTGGGGAATATTAAATTTCTTTGCAAAGGACTCCGCATTTTCTATTCTTCTTGAGGCAACTGCAACAACATCAACTTTAAGGCCCCTAAGCTTGGCAAGGCTGTTCATATGAATATGCGCTGCGAGTTGAGAACCAATCATGGCAAGCCTTATTTTTTCCATTTTATGTGTTACTCCTCTTTTATTTGGGTTTAGAATTCTCTTTCTAAGATAGCTGGCCTTGTAAAAGAGATACCTTCAATATTTAATTTTAATGTAGGATAAAGAATTGGCTTTGTTATCATTTCTGGTCCATTTGGAGTTGCAAGAATCGTATCTTCGGATTTCGTCCCGGTAATAGATGGATTCCAGGTGAATGCCTGATTCTCCTGAATAATATCCTGGGTTTTGAAATTGGTTCTATAATCCCTTCCAGTATAACCTATAGAGCCACCCTGATGATGTAATTGCCATTCTTCCGGATAACCTTTTTGACGATAAGCCTCAATTCCCTTTTTGAGGGCATCCCTTGCAAGTGCCCCTGGACGTGTATGTGCCATGAAGGTGCAATCAATAAAGACATTTGCTTCATATTTCTCTCTGAGTTCTTGTGGCAAATTTCCAAAGTGTATAAATCTTGTAAGTGAGACGATAAGCCCCCACTTTCTTGCATTTACAGAGACCATAAGATACCTTTCAACTCTCTTTTCTGTTGGGATTGGATGACGAAACTTAAAAATCCTTTCATCAGAAGCTGACATCAAGGTAATCGGATCAATTCTATCTTTCCACAGTTCTTTACAGAGTCTGCCAACCACCTCTGACTCTTTCTCACCCCTTCTTGTATCTATCATTGTGTTTTCTAAGGCTAAGGAGACCTTTTCTCCAAGGAATCGGTATCGTTCGATCTCTTCCGAGGTTAAAGAATAACGAAGTCTGGCTATCTCTTCAGTTAGAACTATAGCTTCTGGGAATGGGACATCACTTCCAAAAGAACCTTCTCCGATAATTTCTCTTACAATGGAGACTTCTTGATCCTCATGCCAGGGAAATGTTTTTACAATAAAGCCCTGCTTTTCGAGCCCCTCCTCATGGATCATTCGAGGTGCTTCAATATTATTCGAGATCACAAATTTTGAGTTTTCGGTAATGAGAAGGGTGGTGGCCCCTAACTCTGTGGTAATTCCAACCATATTGAGGCCACCACAGGTCATCCATGAAAAGTTTGCCTGTCGCTTCAGAATTAGAGCTTTCAGACCTTTTGATCGAAGAAATTCTCTAACCCTTCCTTCCTTTTCTTTTATTTCATTGTTTAGTGCCATTGATTCTCCTTGGAGACTTCTGAAAAATCGTTTTTATGTGTTACCCTGAACTAGTTTTAGGGACTTTTTCATTCCCTGAACATTTATAGATACTGAACCAAGTTCAGCATGCCAGTGGTAGACCAACACTTTTTAAGTCATCCCGAACTTGTTTCGGGATCTCGATTTTTGGCCTTGGCTTTGAAACATACCCCTCACTCTTCCCCTCTTGGGGAGAGGGATGGGGTGAGGGGAAAATATTATTGTGCTAGCACTTCTGCCCAGGTTGTAACGTTCCATTGGGTCTTAAAGAGTTCCTCCACAGCAGGCTTGGCCTTTTCTCTAAATGAGTTTGCATCCGGGATGATGACCTGCATACCTTTTCTTTGGAGATCTACCAGGATGGCTGCTTCTCCAGTTTTGATTCTGTTGTTGGCCCACTCCTCTGTTTCCTTACCAGCCTTGATGATGAGATCCTGGTATTCCCTCGAAAGCCTGTCGAAGAAAGGTTTGTGAATAAGTATCCCTGCTGTCTGCACAAGATGATTGGTGATGATCAGATGGCTTTGGACCTGATAGAGTTTGAAAGATTGAATCTGTGGCAGGTCACCTTCAGAGGCCTCAGCCTTGCCTGTTTTAAGTGAACTGTAAAGTTCGGGCAAAGGAACTCCAATAGGGTCAGCACCAATTTCCTTCCAGACAGCCATCCAGCTTGGGATGGGCGGTAGCCTCAGTTTTAATTTGTAAACATCAGCAGGTGTGTAAAGAGGTTTATTCGCCGTCGTCTGCCTGAGACCCCGGTAGATCGTCGCTAAGTATTTCAGGTCATTCTTCTCAAGATTAGCACGTGCCTGCTGGCCAAGCCTGCCATTCCAAGCACGCATATAGTGATCAAAGTCTTTCATGACATAAGGACCAGTAAAGAAGTAGTATGGAGGTGCGTATAGTTCCAGAAATTGAGTCCCGTTGGACTGCATTTCGATTTCTCCATTTCTGTTCATCTTAACGATGTCGGCTTCACTTTTTGTCCCGGCATCAATCTTAACTTCTATTCGTCCTCCGCTTCCCTTTTCAACAATCTCCTTGAACTTTTCGGCTGCCTCAACGACAATACCTCCCTTAAAAGGGCTTGCAATACGAATTGTAATCTCTGCAGAGATAGCGTTTCCATTGCTCAAAAAGAGGAAGCAGAGGATTGCAATGATCGAAATAATTAATCCTAATCTTCTATTCCTCATTTTCTTACCCTCCTTTCTGATTTGACTTATTTCTTAATCTCCTTGACCAGTCTGCTATAGAACTCATCGTCATGAGCCATCAGTTTTCCAAAATCCTCTGGTCCAAGGTATGAGAGGTTTACAACCATGTCCTTTGCATTCTTTATAAATACTGGGTCCTCCATCCCCTTTTTGAAGGCATCATGGAGTTTTTTAATTACATCAGGTGGGGTGCCTTTAGGTGCGGCTAATCCCCTCCATTGACCCATGACAAAATCGACGCCCTGTTCCTTCACAGTTGGAACATCAGGGAAGAGCTCAAATCGCTTTTCGGCAAAGAGGGCAACGATTTTCAACTTTCCTGCCTTTACATGCTCAATCCCTTCGGGTGGGGAGACCGAGACAGCATTGATATGACCTCCAAGAAGGGCGGTGACGGATGGTCCTCCGCCTGCAAATGGGATATGGTTGAATTTCACGCCGGCTGTCTTCTCAAATGCAAGGGCAATCAGGTGAACCCCTCCCCCTGCACCTGAGTTTCCAACTGTGATCATTTCGGGGTTCTTTTTAGCATAATCCAAGAACTCCTTGAGACTCTTCCATGGGCTATCCGATCTTACCAAAAACATGCCTGGATCTTTCACAACGTTGATGATGGGTTCAAAACTTTTGTAAGTGAAGGTTGTCTTCACTTGATGGGGAAGGATCGTAAGTGGTGTAATTGCAGAAAGCAGTGTATAACCATCTGGTTTGGCCTGTGCGGCTTCTGTAACTCCCACAGTCCCACCACCGCCTGGTCTGTTGACAACAATAACTGCTTTCCCCAGATACTTCCCTGTGGTTGCTGCCAGGGCTCTGAAGATGAGGTCTGTTGCCCCTCCTGCCGCATAAGGAATTATAATCTGGACCTCCTTAGTAGGGAATTCTGCTGCTTGAGCATGTGCCACTAAAATTAATGAGAGAACAAATAAGATATTGATAATTTTCCTAACCATAAAAGCCTCCTTTCTAAATTTTAAATTCTAAATTCTAAACT
>JBBITW010000019.1:0-11153 GCA_037440525.1 Deltaproteobacteria bacterium | reverse complement strand
TCTAAACTTTTCACTCTTCACTTTTCACTTTTACTCCCCTCCTTTCTTTGATCTTTTAAATAAAGCTCGAGATAAAGGAATCAATAAAAAGACAACTGTTGCAAGAAGGAAGGCCATTGAGACAGGGCGGTTAATGAAGATTCCAAAGTCGCCATGAGATATCATCAATGACTGGCGAAAGGCCACTTCCAATTTTGGTCCCAGGACCAATGCTAAAAGAAGCGGAGCACCTTCATAAGCCCATTTCCTCATCAAAAATCCCATGCCCCCGAAGAGGAGCATCATCCATATATCGAAAACAGAATTATTCACTGTGTACATGCCTGTGATACAAAAGAGGATAACAAGGGGTAGAAGAATCCTTTTAGGGATCCTCAGTATATTGGCAAAGAGAGGAACGAGCGGAAGGTTAAGGATGAGAAGCACAAAATTCCCGATATACATACTTGCGATAACACCCCAAAAGAGGTCTGCGTGCTGACTTATCATCAATGGCCCTGGCGAGACTCCATGGATGAGAAGGGCGCCAAGAAGAATGGCTGTTGGAGGAGCAAAGGGAATCCCGAGCACAAATAGAGGAATGAAGGCAGATTGGCAGGCAGAATTGTTGGCAGATTCAGGACCGGCAACCCCTTCAATCGCTCCTTCACCAAATTTCTCAGGATGTTTTGAGACCTTCCTCTCTATCATATATGAGGCATAGGTAGCAATGACTGGCGCAGGACCTGGAACCAAACCAATTCCAAATCCAGATACAGCCCCTCTGAGAATAGAACCAATAGAGTTCTTTAAATCTTGAATAGAAGGATATAGTTCTTTGAAGCGTGGCATTAAAACTCCTTTGTCGAGGAGTTCTGAAGGTTGATTAACATTTCCTAAAACCTCTCCGATTCCAAATAGACCTATTGCTACAGCAACGAATTCGATCCCTCCAAGGAGATAGTTGGAACCAAATGAAAAACGTGCATCTCCAGAAACGGGATCGAGGCCAATTGTTCCAATAATCAGTCCTAAGACTGCCATCATAAGTGATTTTAAGAGTGATTTTCCTGTCACATTGCTTAAAATGATGAACCCGAAGACCATTAGTGAAAAATATTCAGGAGGACCAAAGGCCAGGGCAGCCTCTGCCAATGGTGGAGCTAAAAAGACCAAACCGAATATTCCAATGGTTCCTGCAATAAAAGAGCCAATTGCAACGATGGCAAGTGCAGGGCCTGCCCTTCCCTTTTGAGCCATTTTATAACCATCGATACAGGTAATGACAGAAGCTGTTTCACCAGGGACATTAAGGAGGATGGAGGTAGTAGAGCCCCCATACATTGATCCATAATAAATTCCAGCAAGCATTATAATGGCTGAAGTAGGATTAAGACCAAATGTTGCTGGGATCAAAAGGGCTATCCCTGCGATCGGTCCGATGCCTGGAAGGACACCGATGATAGTTCCTACTACGCAGCCGATCAGACAATAAAAGAGGTTTTCAACTGTTGCGGCAATGCCAAAACCATTTGCTAAATACCGGAATGATTCAAGCATCTATTAAACCCCAAACTTTGAATATTAAGCTATTAACCATTTAGATACTCTTTATTAAAGCCCTAATAAACCCTTTGGCATTGGAATAGAAAGCAATTTAACAAAAAGAAGATAAGAACCTGCGGCCGTCATCAAGGATATAGTAATGTTTATGCCCCATCGTTTAATACCCAAAATTCTTAAAAGTGAGGCCATTAAGAGAAAGGAGATAATTGGATACCCCAATTTATTAAAAAAAAGGGTAGCCATTGCCATTGTTCCAAGAAAAAGGATCAATCTTATTGAAGACTCTGAAGATTCAATGGGGGCTTCTTTTTTAAATTTTTCTCCCCTGTTTTGGAATAAAAATTTTAAAATGAAGGCGCCTGATAAGACCATGAGAAGAATTCCGAGGATTAAAGGAAACATACCAGTGCCTGCCATTCTGAAGGTCCCGATGGGCATTTTTAAAGAGAGAAGAAAGGTAATTAATCCAAAAGCAAATAAGAAGGATCCTCCCAGAAGTTCATCTCTTTTCAAAATTTCCTCCTTTCTTGAAACCCTAAGCATCGGGAGATTTGTAAGGCAGTATTCATTACCTCTTTTTTGAGGCTATCCTGGATCGCCCTTTTAGTAACTTTGAAGGCAGGGCCTGAAATACTAATAGCAGCAACTGCTCTGCCTGTTTCATTCCGGATAGGGGCAGCCACACAACGGATACCTTTCTCGTTCTCCTCGTCGTCGATCGCATATCCCTGTTTTTTTACAATATTAAGGTGTTCTCTTAGCAAAGCAGGATCGGTAATAGTATTTTCAGTCCTTTTAATGAAATTTCCTTTTTTTAAAAAAAGATTTAGGGCTTCTTCTGGAAGATCTGCCAGTAGAACCTTTCCCACAGCACAACTATGGGGTGGATTTCTAAGGCCAATCCTTGAGGCCATTCTCAGACCACTGGGGTTATGGTCTGTTTCAACTTTATCAATATAAACAATTTCATTCTGGTCAAGGATGACTAAATGTACAGTTTCTCTCGTCCTTTCAGAGAGATCTCGCAAAAAAGGTTCAGCCACTCTTCTCAGATCAAGTTGACTGAGGAGGAGTTGGCCAAGCTCCACGAACTTAAGACCCAAAAAATAGTTTCCTCCCTTTTGATCCTGTCTTACATAACCAAAATAGGAGAGGGAAGATAATAGACGATGGGTTGTTCCCTTAGGAAGTTTAATTTTCGAAGACAAATCCCTGATGCTAATTCCCTGTGGGCTCTGTGATAAGATGTCAAGGATGGAAGATACCCTTTCAATTGTTTGAACAAGGTTTTTAGGTTTAGGAAAATTGTGGTTTATCATATGTTTCGTAATATGAAATGATGTTTCTTATATAAGAATTCTATTATATTTTAAAAATTTGTCAAGTATTTTATTTGAGGTCTCTTAAAAAGTCATGAAATTTATAAAAAACTGAGAGAAAATCTGAGGGTCAGGTCTACACTTTTGACAATGTCAGAACCTGACTCCCATTCACCTAAATAGATTCCTTCCCTCAAAATCTTTTTTTTTCATTTTACACCTATAAATGCGATAGCATTTGTAGGTGTAGTTTAAGGAAAATTGCAAATGGGTTTTTTATTTTGACAATAAATCTAAAATCTTTGTGGGTGAAAAGAGAGTCCTCCAGTTATATTCTATGCCCGAAGAGATGAAATAGGTTCCCATAGCTTTGTTGGAATATGGAGAAACCCATGGATCAAACCCACCAAACCAGCCATTACCGAATTAAAATGAACATATGGGCTAAATGATAAAAAATAACTATCCTTCTCAACAAGAATTTCATGGGAAATTCTATCCATATCGGCCTACCCATGGAAAGGCAGCATTAAAGGGTAAAATGATTTGTAAAATTTAAGGCCTGATACATCTCCCATACAACATTTGTTCAAACAACTCCTTGATAAATGTAACGATTAAAGAATTGGACCCATTGCTTTACAATTTTTTTTAGGGATGATCATTTTTAATTATATGGGATTGAATAAAATCATCAGACAATTTATGATTAATTAAAATTATCTTAAAGGGGGCATTTATATATGGCTATAATTCAATTGGCAAAGGGGATTTACTGGGTTGGGGTAATAGACTGGAATACGAGAGATTTTCATGGCTATTCAACACCATTGGGGACAACATACAATGCATATTTAATCCTTGACGAGAAGAATGTTCTTGTGGATACTGTCAAGGCCCCATTCTATTTGGAAATGCTTGAAAGGATTTCAGAGATAATAGAACCTTCAAAGATTGATATAGTGGTTTCAAATCATGTTGAGATGGACCATTCAGGCTCACTCCCCCGGATATTGGAGGCAATCGGGAATCCTGTGGTAATCTCTTCTGAGAGGGGAAAGAGGGGTATTGAGAAACATTATCAGAGGGCGATGAATTTCAGGGTTGTAAAAACCGGAGATACAATCTCCACAGGCAAAAGGACACTCGTTTTTATTGAAGCACCGATGCTTCACTGGCCCGATAGCATGTTCACATACGTAAAAGAAGATGGGATTCTCATGCCCAATGATGCATTTGGTCAACATATTGCATCTTGCCAGAGATTTGAGGATGAAATAAGCGGTGTGATGCGACATGCAGCAAAATATTATGCCAATATCCTCTGGCCAATGGCACCACTTATTTTGAAAAAGCTGGAAGAGGTTTTTAAGATGAATATCCCCATAAATATGATTGCCCCAAGTCATGGCCTCATATGGCGAAAAGATCCATATAGAATCATTGAGGCTTATAAACAATGGAGTGAGGGGAGAACTGAGGAAAAGATCCTTGTCGTCTACGATACGATGTGGGGAAGCACAGAAGCCCTTGCAAAGGCAATTTTAAAGGGACTGATCGAAGAGGGTTTTGAGGCAAGGCTTCTTCATTTAAGGTCAAATCATCGCAGTGACATTATCGAAGAGATGTTGGATGCCCGAGGTGTCATTCTCGGATCACCCACATTGAATAACGGGATTTTCCCCACCATTGGAGATTTTTTAATCTATATGAAAGGTTTAAAACCAAAAGGAAAGATATTTGCCCTTTTCGGTTCTTATGGATGGGGAGGAGGCGCAATAAAAGAGATGAGAAAGAGCCTCGAGGAAGGGAAGTTTGAGATCTGGGAGAAGGAATTATCTGTTCAATATATTCCTGATAGGGAGGAGATAGAAAAGGCCTTTCATTTTGGAAAAGAGTTTGCACAGAAACTGAGAGCGAGCTAAATTAAGAAGTTATCATTACCACCAAAAGTCTTTTTTTACAATCTGATATAACCACTGGTGTGAGCATAAGGATGTTTTAATGGAAGAAAAAGGATATAGCCCGATCATAATCGATCACTTCAAGAATCCAAGAAATATTGGGGAGATGGATAATCCTGATGCAGTTGGGGAATCAAAAAATCCTGCATGTGGAGATACAATGAGGCTTTTTATAAAGGTAAAGGATTCCATCATAATTGAGGCAAAGTTTCTTACATTTGGATGTAGTGCAGCAATAGCCTCATCAAGTATTACAACGGAGATGATTAAAGGAAAGTCAATTGATGAGGCATCTTCTATTACAGATAAAATGGTTCTTGAAGCCCTGGGTGGACTTCCTCCATCAAAGATACATGCCTCCCATCTTGCAGAGAAGGCTGTAAAATCTGCGATTATGGATTATAAGAGGAAAAACAAATTAGCATAAAATTTACGAAATCGAAGAGAGTGTAGTGATGGATGGAGAGACTTTTCTTAAAGATTTAAAAAGTATCATAAAGGAATCTCCTGCCGATCAGATAGAGGTAGTTCTTATTTCTGAAAACTCATCCCTTACGAGATTTACCGGTTCAACAATTCACCAGAATGTGGCAGAAAAGAATTCTACATTAGTACTGAGGGTAATAATGAATAAAAAGGTCTCAGTTGTCTCAACCAATTCCCTCTCAAAATCTTCTATCCGAAATACTCTCAAAAAGGCAATCTCTCTTTTGAGGGTTCAACCTCCAAATGAAGACTCTGTATCACTTCCATCACCAAAACCAATTCCAAAGATAAATACTTACTATAAAAAGATAGAAAATCTTACACCAGAAAGGAAGGCCAGGATCATAAAAGAGCTTTTCAAGATAGGAAAGGATGAGGGAGTGGAGGTCTCTGGTGCATTTTCAAAAGGGGTTGTTGAACTTGCAGTCCTTAATTCTCTTGGAGTAGAGGCCTACCAAAAATTTTCAGATATGTTTATCCATTTAATCGTTGATGACAGGAAGAACTCTGGTTATTCGAGCTTCGTTTCAAGAGACCCTGATATGCTTGACATCAAATCCCTTGCACGAGAGGCAATCGAAAAGGTGGCAAAGGGAGAGGCCATTCAGATTGAACCCGGGGAGTATGAAGTCATATTGGAACCATATGCAGTTGCTGAACTCCTCTCCTTTCTGGGTTATCTGGGATTTCATGCCCTCGCTGTTCAGGAGGGTAGAAGTTTCTTCTGCAATCAGTTTGGTAAAAAGATTGTTGATGAAAAGGTGACGATTTTTGATGATGGTTTTGACCCTTCAGGCCTCCAGATACCCTTTGATTTTGAAGGGATGCCAAAGGAGAAGGTCGTTTTCTTCGAAAGAGGAGTTGTCAGTGGTATAACCTATGATTCTTTAACTGCTAAAAAGGAAGGAAAGGTCTCAACAGGCCATGCCCTTCTTCAACCCAATACAGAAGGCCCTATCCCAATCAATCTAATTATGGAAGGAGGGGTGGCAACCCTTGAGGAGATGATTCGTTCTGTGAGAAAAGGGATATATATCACACGATTCCACTACACAAATGTTGTTGAACCTATGAAGGCAGTAATAACAGGGATGACACGTGATGGGGCATTTCTTATAGAAGGAGGGGAGATAAAAAATCCGATCAAAAACCTTCGATTTACTGAATCGATCCTTAGAGCCTTATCGAGAGTAAGTTCAATTTCTAAGGAAAGAAGGGTTTGCTCGGAAGGGACAGTTTATTCGAGGCGCTTTATTACAGGGATTGTTGCCCCTGCTATAAAGGTGGATGGATTCAATTTTTCAGGGATCAGCTCTTTATAAAACTAAGTTTTATTCTCCAAGGCCCAAATGAGAGAGGGGAAATTAATTAAATTCTAAATTGAGCAATTTTTTATATTGTAGCCGCACACTTCAGGGTGTGAGGGTTTCGGCCTCCAACCACAGGCTAAAGCCTGCGGCTACAGGTTTTTTTAAAAGAATCGCTCGATTTAGGTAAACATTAATAGGTGATTTTAATGAAAGACCTTATAGAAAATATTCTTGATCTGGCAAGGCTAAAAAAGGTTGATTATTCGGACATACGGGTTGTCAACAGGCGGAGTGAGGAGATTTCTATAAAGAATGGAAGGGTGGATGCATTCACAAGTTGCGAGGATATGGGTTTTGGGATAAGGGTCCTATTTCGAGGGGCATGGGGATTTGCTTCAAGCTCGAAGGTTAATAAAAGAGAGATGGAGTCTGTTTTTAAAGTGGCATTAAAAATTGCAGAAGCAAGTTCAAGGGCAAAAGGGAAGGGAATCCTTTTCCATGAGGCCTCACCCGTGAGAGACAGTTACCGGAACCAGATTTCAATTGACCCTTTCAATGTTTCCTCTGAAGATAAGGTTTCACTTCTTCTCGAGGCTGATGAGATTATGAGAAGAAATAGTAGAATAAGGATCTCAGAAGCATTTATGGACATCTATAAGACAGAGAAGATATTTGCCTCCACAGAAGGCTCCTATATTGAACAGGAAATTATTGAGTGCGGGGCTGGTATCTCAGCTACGGCTATTGAGGGTGGAGAGGTTCAGGTCAGGTCGTATCCCAATTCCTTCAGAGGCAATTTTGCAACGAAGGGTTATGAATGGATAAAGGGTTTAGCCCTAAAGAATAATGCAGAGAGGGTGGCAGAAGAATCATCTCAACTCCTTTCAGCCAAGCCCTGTCCCTCAAAGACAACAACTTTGATACTGGATTCCTCCCAGCTTGCACTCCAGATTCATGAATCAATAGGTCATCCAATTGAACTCGATAGGATTCTTGGAACAGAGATCAGTTATGCTGGAGGAAGCTTTTTAAGACCCGAGATGATAGGAAATTTTAGATATGCTTCAGAGATTGTGAATGTAGTAGCAGATGCTACAATACCTGGTGGGCTCGGGACCTTCGGCTATGATGATGAGGGAATAAGGGCACAGAAAGTTCCAATTATATCACAGGGAATACTTATGAATTTCCTTACATCACGAGAGACAGCTTCACTTTTCGGGCAGAAAAGCAATGGCACCATGAGGGCAGATGGCTGGAATAGAATTCCCCTTATCCGTATGACAAACATCAATCTTGAACCAGGCCAGTGGACACTTGATGATATGATAGCAGATACTGATGAGGGGCTTCTTTTGAGCACAAATCGAAGCTGGTCAATTGACGATAAAAGGATCAACTTTCAATTCGCAACAGAGATTGGCTGGGAGATTAAAAATGGTAAACTTGGAGAGATGGTTAAATATCCTACCTATACAGGGATTACCCCTACGTTCTGGAATTCATGTGATGCAATTGCAAACAGGGATTACTGGCATATGTGGGGAACTCCAAACTGTGGGAAGGGAGAACCAGGTCAGATAGCCCATGTAGGGCATGGGGCATCCCCTGCGAGGTTTAGAAATGTCCAGGTAGGAGTCATGAAATAAAAATGGAAGATGGAAATAGGATTTAAATTGTTAGGTATTTTTTAGACTTGTAACCTGTGTCCAGGAATTATTTCTCTTTTTTGGTTACATCTTCTGCGTAGCCTTCCCGGAAGCCTTCAATGACCTTTTCCGAGACCTTTTTGGTGGCTTTGAGAATCTTTTTTAGCCCTTCTTTGAAGAGTTTCTTTGCTTCCTCGAGTTCTTCGTCTTCTTTTTCAACCATCATAAAATCCTAAATTCACTTAAAGGATTGTGGAATTATTCTACCATCTTTTTAAGATTTTCCATCTGTGCCCTGATACGATTTGCCCTCTCACTATCTGGATCAACCTTTAGATACTCTTCCCATGCCCTGATTGCTCCTTTAATATCCTTTTTATCATGGAGAAGAACAATGCCTATATTGTATCGGCTGTTAAGATGTTTTGGATCACTCCGGGCTGCCTTTTTAAACTCCTCTATTGCCCTATCAAAATCTCCCAAGATTCTATACATAATTCCCATGTCTGTCCTGACATCTGGATTGTCAGGTTTAATTGTTAGATATTTGCTGTAAACCTCAATAGCCTCCTTTGGTTGATTTGTATCGAAGTAGAGGTTTCCAAGTTCAACCAGGGCGGGAAGGTTTTTAGGGTCTTTCTGAACTATATCCTTTAGTGTTTTGATTTTTAATTGAATTTCCATGGGGCTAATATCAGGCGTGGAAGCTATCTGGGGTTTTTGCTCAAAAGCAGCTTTTTCTACCCCTTTTGTTCCTCTGAGGATTGCTACAGTTGCGCCTGTGATAAACCCAACAAGAAATGCTATGAGGATGGATAAAATTGCGGTCTCTTTTTTCATTTCAGTTTTTCACCTTCATTATAAAATAGCCCAAAAAAAAGAATTAATCAAATAAGGATATTATATGGCCTCTAACTTTGACCACTGCTAATTTAGCCTCTAATTGAGGGGCTTTCTTGGCCAGAGTATTTTATTATTCTTTATATCCACTATCCCTCTGTAGTTTATTCTCACATCAGGTAGGAAATCATTGGGTAGAAACAGTAATGTAAAGAGTGGATCTTGAAATGGGTAACCTCTTTTGGAGAGGAATTCCTGCAGTTCCTTATCCTTTTCTGCCAATTTTTCCATTGGTAGATCAGACATGATTCCACCGAGTGGAAGAGGAAATTCATAAAGGATCTTATCATTCTCGTATGCAACAATTCCGCCTCTCATTTCGAGGACCCTGTTGACAGCGGCATTCATTGCCTCGGGATTTCGTCCTATGGCTAATATTTCAATAGCTGTATTAAACGAGGAGGCAAGCCCCTCAACTTCACCAAAGCCATGGAGGATCCCATTGGTCACCCATCTTCCGTCACGATTTATTAGTGCACAATAGGAGAATCCATCTTTTCTATTTAGATTTATAAATCCATTCTCCACATCAAATTCAACCCATTCCATGCGAGTAATAACTGAACTTATTAGTTTAATGGTAGGGAAATTTAGGACCTTCTCTCCGGGTGAAATTTTAAAGATTTGGCTTTTTGCCTGCCATTTCCTTTGGGAAAATGAGGATTTTGGGAGGAATCTTTTCCAATTTAACTCAGGAAAAGAGCACTTCAGGTCTCTGTCTTCTGCGATGATTTCGCCTTTGGATATAACAATCTCAGGTGTTGGAAGTAAAAGGTCCTTTAGAATAAGGATATCAGCATACCGTCCAGGAGCAATCCCCCCGATTTCATGATCGAGACCATAATAGACAGCGGGGTTGATTGTAACCATTTTATATGCAGATACAGGATCCACACCCTCCCTTAGGGCAATTTTTATAAGATTATCAGTAATCCCAAATCTTTGATAGAATTCTGGTGCCGAGCCATCTGTTGTTAACATGATTCGCTCTTTGGAAACCTTTTCCTTAACAATAGTTTTAATAAGTTTACTTAAATCCTGCCTGAGTGAGCTTTCTCTTAACATTAAATAGAAACCCAATCTTAGCCTTTCAAGTAGTCCTTCACCATCTATACTTTCATGACAGGAATCCACCCCGCTTGAAGATATAAGATTTAAGTCTTCATATTTTGCCCCTGCTGTATGTCCGTCAACCCTTTTTTTAAGGCTCTTTGTATGGTTTATCAACTTCATAATCTTAGGATTTCCTTTTATTAACTCCGGCCACCTCGTAATCTCTCCGAGGGACTGGACAGCTTGGTGATTTAAAAGGCGTTTCAAATGATCTATGGAGTAGATCTCTTTTTCCCTCTCCATGGGTGTCTGCGGCATTGCTCTACATGACCAGAAGAATTTAATGGGCATGTGTAGCAACTTATTCATGAATGCCTCAAAGAGATCGACACCCATTAAAAGGTAAAACATCAAATTATCACAGATAAGGGTAGTTGTACCGCGACGGCATGCCTCTTTACCAAATGATATCGGGTTATAAAGCATCCAGGGATGAAAGTGGGGCTCAATATATCCAGGAACTATGACCTTATTTTCCACCTCTATAACTTTTGTTTTATCCCCTTCGATTTCAGAACGAGGACCAACATAAAAAATCCTTTTCCCTTTTATAGCAATGTTCATCCTTAGAAGTTCACCTGAATATACATTAAGGAGATTTCCACCCCTTAAAAATATATCCGGTTTTTCTTTTGAACCATAATTATAAAGGCTTTGGGAATGAGGATTTTTGATTTCCATCGATCTTATAGATTTAACGGGCTGAAAGATTATAAAAGAAAATTGATAATCATACAACACTCGAAGCGAAACAATCTATTTTTAAAGTTGTCATACAACCATAGAGAGGTCTCTGAAAAAATATTTAAAATGAGTCTTATAGACTGGGGAGGTGGGGTGGAAAAGCCTTCGAGCGGATACCTCTAA
>JBBITW010000018.1:0-31594 GCA_037440525.1 Deltaproteobacteria bacterium | reverse complement strand
AGAAGGGGAAAAGATTTAAATCTATATAAAATCTTAACAATTACTCAATTAAAAAATATCAAAAGAAAGGGGGATCATTTAGTATGCCTTTTACAATCTCTAAAAAGTATATGGAAGCTGATCCAAGAAAACTTGCAGACTGGCAGATTGCAGATATTGCAGAAGAAAATATGCCAACTCCTGAAGAAGCACGAGAAAAAATTGGTCTCAAAAAGGATGAGATCATTCCTTATGGAAGGTTATGCAGGCTCGATTTCATGAAGATTATCGATCGTTTAAAAGATCGCCCTGATGGGAAGTATATTGAAGTAACAGCTATCACCCCTACCCCTCTTGGAGAAGGAAAGACGACCACAACCATGGGTTTGATAGAAGGATTGGGGAAAAGGGGGAAGAGCGTCGGTGGTTGTATTCGCCAGCCTTCAGGTGGTCCAACAATGAATATTAAGGGAACTGCAGCAGGTGGTGGAAAAGCTTTATTAATTCCAATGACAGAATTTTCCCTTGGGCTAACCGGCGATATCAATGATATAACGAATGCACACAACCTTGCTATGGTTGCCCTAACAGCAAGAATGCAACATGAAAGAAATTATGACGATGCTGAGCTTGCAAAACGTAACCTGAGAAGGCTTGACATCGATCCAACAAATATTGAGATGGGCTGGGTAATGGATTTCTGTGCCCAGGCCTTAAGAAATATAATTATAGGCCTCGGTGGAAGAATGGATGGCTATATGATGCAATCCAAATTTGGAATCACTGTCAGTTCAGAACTTATGGCTATCCTTTCAATTGTAAGGGATCTGAAAGACCTCCGCGAAAGGCTCGGCAAGATTATTGTAGCCTATGATAAAAAGGGAAATCCTGTAACTACCACAGACCTTGAGGTAGCAGGTGCCATGTGCGCATGGATGCGTAATACCATCAACCCCACATTGATGTGGACAACAGAATACCAGCCATGCATGGTTCATGCTGGCCCATTTGCAAATATCGCTGTGGGGCAATCTTCAATCATTGCAGATAGAATCGGACTAAAGATGTTTGACTTTCATGTCACAGAGAGTGGGTTTGGTGCCGATATAGGGTTTGAGAAGTTCTGGAATGTTAAATGCAGATTCAGTGGTCTTAAACCCAATGTATCTATTTTAACAACTACTATAAGAGCTTTAAAGATGCATGGAGGCGGGCCGAAGGTTGTTGCTGGTCTCCCCCTTGATGAATCTTACACAAAGGAGAATCTTGGACTTCTCGAGAAAGGGATTGCCAATATGGTCCATCACATCGGGATTATAAAGAAATCAGGCATAAGTCCTGTGGTTTGCATAAATACCTTCCACACAGATACAAAGGAGGAGATTGCAATGGTCCGTAAGTATGCAGAACAGGCAGGGGCAAGATGCGCTATCTCCGAACATTGGCTTAAAGGAGGGGATGGGGCATTGGAGCTGACAGATGTTGTCTTGGAGGCATGCAAGGACAAGGTTGATTTCAAATTCCTCTATCCCATTGAAATGCCACTGAGACAAAGAGTGGAAACAATAGCAAAAGAGGTATATGGAGCAGATGGTGTTTCCTGGACTCCTGATGCAGAGGCAAAAGCTAAGAGATTAGAAAACGATCCTAATTTTAAGGATTTCGCCACCATGATGGTTAAGACCCATCTGAGCTTGACTCATGACCCGGCAATCAAAGGAGTCCCTAAGGGTTGGATTCTGCCTGTGCGAGATGTGCTGATCTTTGCTGGTGCAAAATTCCTCTGCCCAATGACTGGAACCATCAGCCTGATGCCAGGAACAAGCTCTGATCCTGCCTTCAGAAGGGTTGATGTGGATGTAAATACTGGAAAGGTTATAGGGTTATTCTAATGGTAGGTTTTGTTTAAATTATTTGCCCCCCACACAGCGTAGTTGTGGGGGGCTCTCTAACAGGTGAAAGGTAATAATCTCTTTAAGGGGGGAGAAAAATGACTGCAAAATTGATAAATGGCAATGAGATTGCCCAGCAGATTCGAGAAGAGCTTAGGCAGGAGGTAGCAAAGTTAAAAGAGAAACATAATGTAGTTCCAGGTCTGGTAACTATCCTCGTTGGTGAAAATCCTGCATCGGTTAGCTATGTCACTGCAAAACAGAAGACCTCAAAGGAATTGGGATTTTATTCAATTCAAGACAACCAGCCTGAAACCATTTCAGAAGAAGAGTTATTGAAACTTATCGAAAAGTATAATAAGGATCCCAAGATCCATGGAATACTTGTTCAACTACCTCTTCCCAAACACATAAATGAAACAAAAATCCTCTATGCCATTGATCCAAAGAAGGATGTTGATGGATTCCATCCTGTCAATGTTGGGAAATTGATGATCGGAGAAGCTGACTATCTCCCATGCACTCCTGCAGGTATCCAGCAACTCTTGATACGTTCAGGGGTAAAAATTGACGGAGCTGAGGTTGTTGTGGTAGGTAGGTCAAATATTGTTGGGAAACCCATTGCAAACATTCTTCTTCAGAAACAGAAAGGGGCAAATGCAACTGTAACGATTTGCCATACAGGGACAAAGGATATGTCCTTTCATACGCGAAGGGCGGACATACTGATTGTTGCTGCTGGAAAACCAAAGGCCATTACAGCGGATATGGTAAAGGAAGGGGCTGTAGTGATTGATGTGGGTGTGAATCGGATTGGAGTGACCCCAGAGGGAAAGGCTAAACTCTGTGGTGATGTCGATTTTGATGCCGTAAAGGAGAAGGCAAGTATGATCACTCCTGTTCCAGGAGGGGTTGGCCCGATGACTATTACAATGCTAATGATGAATACAGTCAAGGCCGCAAAAATCCATTCTGGAATAGTTACTTAGAAAATAAGTGTCGTTGGTTTGAGGATTAAGGCTCTAAACCGGTTTCATAACCTTTGCCTTAACCTAATATTTTCATGGTTAGTGGGATGCCAATCGGCCATGAAAATTATTTAAAAATATATTATCTTATTTAATCCTTTAATGAGCAAGGATTTTCAAAATAAATGAAATGCTTATTTTCATAGATGGAAAAGAGATAAAATGCTCAGAGGGTGAGAGATTACTGTGGGTAGCCCTTGATCATGGGATTTATATTCCGAACCTCTGTGCAATCAGGGAGAGAAAAGAACCCTTTGGGGCTTGTCGTCTCTGCTTCGTTGAAATAGAAGGTGAAGACCTTCCTATGACTGCATGCACAACTAAGGTCAGAGACGGGATGGTTGTAAACACAAAAGGAGCGAAGGCTTTAAGATTAGCACGAACTTCATTTGAACTCCTTCTTAGTAACCATCCTGTTGATTGTGCCCACTGCCTAAAGAGCGGCCTTTGTGAACTCCAGAGGATTTCAAAACATTTAGGTATAAAATTGAGGACAGAAAGGTTTCAAAAGTTTTTAAGGAATCTACCCATCGATGAGACAAGTCCTGTTTTTATCTACGACCCAAATAAGTGTGTTCTCTGCGGAAGATGTGTCTGGCTATCTCAAGAGAAATTGACTGTGGGAGCTATCGGTTTTGCCTACAGGGGATTTCAAAGATTTGTAACAACATTCGGTGATGAACCGGTTGGATTATCTGAAATGGGAGAAAGGATTGAATTGGTAAAGGTTTGCCCCGTAGGTGCATTCGTGGCAAAGAATAAAAAGATAATTAACCAACAGGAGGATGGATTATGATAATTATAGGTGAAAATATCCATGTAATTGCAAAGGATGTCTCTCAGGCAATTAGGGAAAGGAATGAAAAGGTGATTCAGGCCCTTGCAAAGGAACAGACCCAGGCCAAGGCCGACTATATTGATCTCAATGTAGGGCCCATGAAAAAGGATACTGAAGAGACAATGAAATGGCTTGTAAATTGTGTTCAAGAGGTAACCGATATCCCCCTCTCCATTGACACAATGAATCCAGTGGCAATGGAGGCAGGATTGAAACACTGCAAAAAAAGACCTCTTCTGAACTCTGCCTCAGGGAAAACCGATTCAAAACAACAGATGCTTCCCCTTGCAAAGAAATATAACTGTGATGTCGTCATTTCGGTTATGACTGATAAGGGAATGCCTCCAGAGGTTGAATCGAAGATCGAAAGTATTATGGATACTGTCTCCTATGCCAATGAGCTCGGTATCCCAAATGAAGACATATGGGTTGACCCAATAATTCTTCCTGTAAGCACTGCTGGCGAAGGGCAAAGGATTGCAGTAGGGAATCTTGAATTTATAAAGATTCTTCAGGATGTTCTCCCAGGGGTGAAATCAACGGTAGGCCTCTCAAATGTATCAAATGGAGTTCCCCCACATTTAAGACCCATACTAAATAGAACTTATCTTGTGATGCTTGAAAGAAATGGTCTCTATTCTGCGATTGCAGATCCTCTCGACGAGGAATTGATGGCCTTTGTTAGGGGAGAGCTTCCTGAAATAAAAAATCTTATATATAGAATTATGGATGGAGAAGAAGTTGATCTTTCTTCTCTATCTCAAAAAGAGGTGGCATATGTTAAAACGGCAAAGGTATTGATGGCACAAACACTCTATTCAGATGCGTGGCTGGAAATTTAGGATATTTTGTGTCATAATTTCTTTGTAAGAATAATTTTTTATTAATATTATTTTTAAATTAAAAATTAAAGAGGAGGCTAATGATGGAATATAGAATACCAAAGGAGGCCTATACAGGAGTTATAAGGGAAGTTACCATTGGCAAGGGCGATAAGGCCTTGAGAATCGGGGGAGAAAACATCCTCCCTTTACACTTTTTTGACGAGGGGGCTAACCCCAATCCAACCCGATTTGCCCTCGAGGTAATGGACATGGAACCCTCAGATAAGACGCCCCATCTTATCGAACCATTCAGCGATGTAATCTCCGACCCTATCCGCTGGGCAAAGAGATGTGAGGAATTCGGTGTTGATGCAATATGTCTCTCTCTTGTAAGCACTGATCCTGCAGAAAAGGATTCATCTCCTGAAGATGCAGCGAAACTGGTAAAACAGATGCTAAATGAGATAAAGAAACCTCTTATCGTTTATGGATCGGGAGATGAGAAGAAGGACGCAGAGGTTCTTCCAAGAGTCGCCGAGCTTTGTGCCGGCGAGAATCTACTTATCGGCCCTGTCCAGAAGGAAAATTACGAGGTAGTTGGAAAGGCAATACTTGATAATGGTCATGTTGCAATTGCACAAAGTCCCCTTGATATAAACCTCCTGAAGGAATTAAATGTAAAACTCTGCAAACTCCTCCCTCCAGAGAGGGTTGTAATTGATCCCCTATCCTCTGCTCTGGGTTATGGTATAGAATATAGCTTTTCACTTATAGAGAGGGTGAAACAGATCGGTATCATGACAAAAGATAGCATGACCATGATGCCAATTATTGCAAACCTTGGAGACGAATGTTGGAAGACGAAGCAGGCCAAAGAGAATAAGAATCAGGGATTGCTCTGGGAAGGAATAACCGCAATATCCCTATACCTCGCCGGAGCAAACATTCTCGTTCTCAGGCATCCAGAAACGCTAAAATTAGTAAAAGAAACCTTAGGATGAAATGGGATATGGCAGAATTAAAGGAGATAACAAAAAAATTAAAAGAGATACACGAAAAGATAAAGGCAGAGATTCCATGGGAGCCTATAGGTCATACACCCATGCCTGAAATTTCGGATCTAAGAAACTGGGATATGAAACTTCTTCAGACATACAAACCCTGGTATGCCCCATTCTGTGATCTATGTTGTTTTTGCACCTATGGCAAATGTGATCTAACTGAGGGTCGAAGAGGTGCTTGCGGTATAGACATAGCAACTCAGCAAGGTAGATGGATGCTTCTTTTCTGTCTTATGGGGGCTTCGGCACATACATCCCATGCGGCCCATATCTTGGAGATATTAATTGAGAAGCATGGTCCTGATAAAAAGATCAACCTTGGAACCTCTATTGATCTCGAAGCACCAAACATTAGAACAGTCCTTGGTCTAAAACCCGAGACCCTCGGTGATCTCAAAATAGTGGTTGATTACATATATAAAGAGATTACTCATCTTCTTGATTCTACTGCATTCGGGCAAGAAGGGAACCCACTTGATTTTGAATCAAAGGCACTTCATGCAGGGATGCTTGATCATGTTGGAATGGAAGTAGCAGATATTGCTCAGATTGTAGGGCTTAACTATCCTACTTCCGTTGCAGACACACCCCTCGTAGATCTCGGGTGGAATTCGGTTGACAAGACGAAACCCATTATCTGCTTCATAGGACATAACCCTGCTACCTCATCAGTGGTCATTGATTATCTCCAGGAGAACAACCTTTATGAAAAGGTGGAGGTATGTGGGGTCTGCTGTACCGCTTTAGAAACTACTCGATATTCGGATAAGGCAAAGGTTATTGGTCCTTATTCCAGACAGCTATTCTATGTAAGGAGTGGCATTGCTGATGTCATAATGACCGATGAACAATGCATAAGAACCGATATGGCAATCGAGGCAACCAAAGCTGGCTCTGCCCTAATTGCCACCTTGGATAAGGTCATGTACGGTCTGGAAGATGCTACTGAGATGAACACTGATGAGATCATTAGAAAGATGGTGGAGGAAAAGAGACACTTTGCTATTCTCAATCCTAAAAAGGCAGCTGAGGTAGCTGTGAAAGTAGCTATGGCAATTGCACCTCAGAGGAGAAAAGAGTGGCTTTCAGATCAAGAAGCACAGGAGCTTTCAAAAAAATGTAGCCTCTGCGGAATGTGTGAAACAGCATGCCCTAACCTATTTGATATCGGGAGAGGTGTAACAGAGGTAGCTAAAGGAAATTATGAAGTGATTAGGGAATTATTCAACTACTGTATTGGCTGCGGAAAATGTGAAGAAGAATGTCCAAGGAACATTCCAATTTTAAAGATTATGCAGGTTGGAGCAAGCAAAGAAACTTATAAGATAAGAGCGGGGCGTGGTCCGATTATGGATACCGAAATCAGAACTGTGGGCGCCCCGATCACCTTAGGCACTATCCCTGGAGTGGTGGCATTGGTGGGATGTTCAGCATATCCTGATATACGTGACCTTGCGGAAATTGTTGACGAATTTGCCCGTCGAAAATATATTGTGGTTGTCTCAGGCTGTACTGCTATGGCAGTCGGATTATGGAAAGATGCCGATGGGAAAACTATTTATGAAAAGTACCCACCTATTTTTGATGCAGGTGGAGTAGTCAATGTTGGTTCATGTGTAGCTAACAGCCATATCTCTGGAGCGGCCATAAAGATTGCAAATATATTTGCTGCCTTGCCCCTTAGAGCAAACTATGAGGTAATGGCAGACTATGTTCTTAATCGTGTTGGTGCATGTGGAGTTGCATGGGGAGTCTATTCTCAGAAGGCTGCAGCCATTGCTACAGGGTTTAACCGGTTGGGTGTTCCGGTAATCTTTGGTCCACATTCTTCTAAATATCGAAGGCTCTACCTTTCGAGAAAGGAAGAGGATGAGTGGAAGGTCATGGATGCAAGAAAGAGACAGATTGTCGAAACAGGAGAACCATCTCCTGAACACCTTGCCTACGTATGTGAAACAAAGGAGAAGGCAATGGTAATGATACCAAAACTCTGCATTCGAAAGAATGATACACCTCAGGGAAGGGCCATAAAACTTAATCACTATATCTCACTTTATAAAAAATATATGGGTGGTGGTCTCCCTGAAGACCTTCACCTTTATGTAAGAAGGGATGCGGATATCCCGCTCGTTTATAAGAAAGAAGTCAAGGCTTACCTAACCCAAATTGGCTGGAAACCTAAGGAACCTGTAGGACTTCCAACTCTTATTGGAACTTATCCAACAAAGGTTCCTGTGGATTCGGTAATACACTAATAAGGAGGGAAAAAAATGAGTCAATTAGCCCCATTAATGCCATATCATAGAGTAAATATACTTACAGGAACAAGGACTGCACGTCAGGTAGAAGACCCTGTTGAGCTTGCAAAACAGATATCAAAAGCCAAAAGACCCCTCCTTGTCCTTGGTCCCCGTCTGCTAAAAATAACCCTTGGTGAAAAATTACTGATTGAATATGCCCTGGATATTTCGAAGGCAAAAAATATCCCTACCTGCGCTACTGCAACAGTGAAATCGAAGATGGTGGAGTTAGGGGCAAAACCTGACAGTGTGTATGATATTGTCGAAATCATCAATGCCTTAAAGGATCCAGATTGGAAAGGGGTGAGAAAAGAGGGAAATCATGATCTTGTAATATTTTTCGGTTTCAGAACAGACCTTGCTGAACAGGGTCTCTCTGTGCTCAAGCATTTTGCTCCTCACCTTAAGACCATGACCCTTTGCAAATATTACTATCCACATGCTGATTTCTCACTTCCCAATATTAGGAAGGATGAGCAGTGGAAGGGTATCTTGGAGGGAATTATAGAAAATTTAAAGAAAGAATAAATAATCCTACGAAAGGAGAGTAAAGATGGAGTTTCATGTTGATATTGGACCACAATATGAAGGTGAAGTGATCAGAAAGGAACAACTTTATATCGAATTTGGTGGACCGAAGGCACCATATAAGTTTGAGCTTGCAACTGTGAAGAGTCCTGAGGAGGTAGAGCATGAAAAGGTAGAGATTATTGGAAAGGATATAAACGAACTTGAACCATATAATCCAGAGACAGACAAAGGGGGTTCTTATCCAATTGCCCTCTTAATCGATGTGGCAGGATCGGAACTGGACAAGGATGCTGAATCCATCATTGAAAGAAAGATTCATATGTATTCCAATTTTATTCAAGGGTGGTATCATATGAATCAGAGACAGGACATGTGGATGAGGATGAGCAGGGATGCATATAAAAATGGATTTACATCTTTAAGGGAATTAGGGGAGATATTCAACTTTCTCTTCACCTCAGAGATGCCAATTATTGAAAAGATCCAGACAACCATCATTACAGACCCAAAGAAGATTGAGGAACTTCTGCCCGAGGCCTTAAAGAGATACAATGAAAGAGATGAAAGGGCGAGGGCCATAAAGGACGAAGATGTGGATACATTTTATGGTTGTGTCCTCTGTCAGAGTTTTGCACCAACCCATTGCTCCATCATTTCACCAAACAGGATTGCTAATTGTGGGGCCATAAACTGGTTTGACGGAAGGGCTGCTGCAAAGATTGATCCTGAAGGTCCGATATTCGCCATTCCTAAAGGAGAACTGATTGATCCGGCAAAAGGAGAGTATGAAGGAGTAAATAAAGTTGTTGCAGAAAAATCTCTTGGTACATACGACCGCGTCTATCTCTATAGTGCATTTGAACATCCACATACATCATGCGGCTGCTTCCAGGCGATTGTATTCTATATACCAGAAGTGGACGCCTTTGGAATTGTTAATCGAGAATTCAAGGGGGAGACTGTCATCGGAATGACCTTCTCGAGAATGGCAGGCGAGACATCTGGTGGGAAACAGATTGAAGGAAGACTCGGGACAGGTCTGGAACAGCTTAGATCACCCAAATTCATTCAGGCAGATGGTGGATTGGCAAGAATAGTATGGATGCCCAAAGAGATTAAGGAAAGGTATCGGGATGTGATTGAGGCAAAGGGACTATACGATAAGATTGCCACAGAGGAGGATGCAAAAAATCCGGATGAACTAATAGCCTTCTTAGAAAAGGTAGGACATCCATGGCTAAAGGGTGAGGTTGAACTTCCAACATAAAAAATGATAAGTGGTAAGTGGCCAGTAATTCATATCCAATCACTCACCACTAATAACTGAATTAAATAGGGGGTGCAATATGCCGATATCAGGATCTGAAATAGTAAAGATGCTTCCGGGAAGAAAGCCATGTAAGGACTGTGGTTTCCCAACATGCTTTGCCTTTGCAATGAAGCTGGCAACAGGTGGAACGACACTCGATAAATGTCCATATCTATCAGCAGATGTTAAGGCAAAGCTTGAAGATCTCCTCTCACCTGCGATCAAACTTGTTACTATTGGTTCAGGGGAGAATAAGGTTCAGGTAGGTAATGAAGAGGTTATATATCGACATGAGAAGACCTATGTCCATCCACCTGGGATTGCGATTCTCATTTCAGATAAAGAGAGCGAATCAAAGGTTGATGAGAAGATAAAAAAGATAAAGGACTTACAGTTTCCGTGGGTGGGTTTAACCCTTAAGGCAGAACTTATAGCTCTCAATTTTGAATCAGGAGATAAAAACAGATTTCTCTCCCTGGTAAAAAAGGTAAAGGATTCAACAAATCTTGGATTAATTATTATATCAGAGGACATTGATACACTATTTGCGGCACGGGATATATGTGCTGATAGACGTCCACTTCTTTACCCCATCACAAAGGATAATATCGATAAGGCTATTCCAAAGATTAAGGAGAAGCCAACACCTCTTGGTGTTAGAGGGGGAAGCATTGAAGAGCTTATTCCATTAACAATAAAGTTAAAGGGGGAAGGCCTTGATGAGGCCATTTTGGATCCAGGCTCAAAGAATATAATGGAGGCCATAAGGGATCAGACATTTATCCGCAGGGCTTCGCTGAAACAGGGTTTCAGACCTCTTGGTTATCCAACGATTGCATTTCCATGTTTTATGGCAAAGGATGGTTTAAAAGAGATACTTACTGCATCGGTATTTATCAACAAGTTTGCATCAATCATTGTCCTTTCAGATTTCGATCAATATACACTTCTTCCACTTCTCGTTCAACGTCTCAATATATATACCGATCCACGATTCCCGATGGCTGTGGAAGAGAAATATTATGAGATAGGAGAACCTGATGAAAACGCCCCTGTTCTTATCACCTCTAACTGGGCACTCACCTACTTTATTGTTTATTCAGCAATTGAGGCAACAAAGATTCCTTCCTTCCTCTGTGTAAAGGATACAGAGGGCCTTGGTGTGCTTACGGGTTGGGCTGCAGGCAAATTTACAGGTGACTCTGTTGGGGCAATGGTTAAAAAATCAGGAATAGAGAACAGGGTGAAGAACAAAAAGATTGTCCTCCCGGGCAGAGTTGCGAGAATCAAAGGTGAACTTGAAGACGCCCTTCCCGGCTGGGAAGTTGTCATTGGTCCGAGGGAGGCCGCAGGAATTGGCGCATTTCTCCCGGAATATGTTAAAAGTTTAAGGAAATGAAAGAGAAAGGAGAAGAACCTGCTTTTGAAGAGGTTTCGATAATTCTCGAAGGTCATTTAAAAGATCATAAAGGTTTGATCCCAATCCTTCTTGAGATACAAAAAAGATTTGGATTCCTGCCAAAAGATATCCTGAAGAAGTTAGCCATCTCCCTGGGTATGAAGCCAGTAGATGTCTGGGGAGTGGCTACATTCTTCAACCAGTTCCGATTAAAACCCCTTGGAAGAAACCATATCAAGGTTTGTTTAGGAACAGCCTGCCACCTGGCAGGAGGAAGGCTGGTCTTAGAGGCTCTGGAGAGGGAGCTGAATATAAAGGTTGGAGACACATCTGAAGATGGGCATTTCAGCCTTGAGAGGGTGGCCTGTATTGGCTGTTGTATGCTGGCTCCTGTTATGGTAATAAGAGATAAGATCTACCCAAAAATGTCACCTTTTAAGGTAGAAGAGTCATTAATAGAATATAGACAGGAGAAGAAAGATAGAGATTGAATTTTGAAGAGCTTAGGGAGAAGGCCAAAACCCATTGGAAGGCCTTAAATGATAAAACCCATTTAATTATTGGAACCGCCACATGTGGAAGGGCTGCTGGTGCCCTCGATACAATTGAATCATTCGAGAAAGAATTTCGTCTCAAGGGCCTTGATATACCAATTCTCCAGGTTGGGTGTATCGGTCTCTGTTACGCCGAACCACTGGTTATTATATCTAAGCCTGAATCTTTAAGGGTCGTCTACCAGAACATTACACCAGATCTTACATCACGTCTCGTAGAAGGCTATATAATGGGGGATGATCCATGTCTTGAGCTTGCCATGGGAACACTCGAAATGGATGAGAGAGGAATACCATTTATCCCTGAACTTCAGAGAACTGAATATGAACTACGTCTCATACTCGGCCGATGTGGTTATATCGACCCACAAAATATCTATCACTACATTGCAATGGATGGCTATATATCTTTAAATAATGCACTAAAGATGGAGCCTTTTGAGATTATTGAAGAGATTAAGAGATCAGGGCTTAGAGGGAGAGGAGGAGCAGGATTTCCTACGGGTTTGAAATGGGAACAATGTTATAATGCAAAAGGAGAGAGAAAGTATGTCGTATGTAATGGAGATGAAGGCGATCCAGGTGCATTTATGGATAGGGTTATCCTCGAAAGTGATCCCCAGGAGGTCATTGAGGGGATGATAATAGCCGGCTATGCTATAGGAGCACAAAAGGGTTATATATATGTCAGGGCTGAATATCCACTTGCAATCGAGAGGATAAATAATGCGATAAGAGAGGCTGAGGAGATAGGGATATTGGGAGAAAATATCCTTGGAAGTGGTTTTTCCTATAATATCAGGATTGTCGAAGGGGCTGGTGCCTTTGTTTCAGGTGAGGCTACTGCACTGATCTCTGCCATAGAAGGAAGGCGAAGTGAACCGAGGGTAAGACCTCCTCGTCTCGCGGATGCGGGTCTATGGGGGAGCCCTACCCTTCTTAACAATGTTAAGACATTTTCCTATATCCCTTTTATCATCAAGGAAGGAGCTGATAAATTCTCTTCTATCGGAACAGAGGGAAGCAAAGGAACAGCGGTCTTTACCCTTGCAGGGAAAATAAAATATCCAGGTCTAACTGAGGTGCCGATGGGAACCACACTTAGAAGGATTGTTTATGATATTGCAGGTGGGATGAGAAATGAAAAAGGATTTAAGGCTGTTCAGATTGGAGGTCCATCCGGTGGCTGTATACCTGAAGGCCTTCTCGATATTCCCATAGACTTCGATTCTCTTAGAGAGGCAGGCTCAATGATGGGTTCAGGTGGTATGATCTTTATGGATGAGGATGATTGTGTGGTTGATACTGCAAGATTCTTTCTCGACTTCACAACAAAAGAGTCATGTGGGAAATGCACTATGTGCAGGATTGGTACAAATCAGCTTCTTCACCTTCTTGAGAAGATCACATCGGGTAAGGCTGAAATAGAAGACTTAAATCTCCTTGAGAAACTCTCCGAGGATGTGAAAATGGGATCACTTTGTGGACTGGGAAGATCTGCCCCAAACCCAATCATTACAACATTAAGATATTTTGGCGATGAATATAGAGCTCACATTCTTGATAAACGCTGCCCTTCCCTCGTATGTAAAGATCTTATTGCTTATTACATAATTCCTGATAAATGTGATAGGGCCTGTGAACACTGCATACTCGTTTGCCCTACAGAGGCAATTAAAGGGGCTAAGGGAGAGATAAAATTTATCGATCAAGAGAAATGTTCCAAATGCGGGACATGTATTGAGGTGTGTCCTCCGCAGTATCGTGCTATAATTAAGGTATCTCCAATCAGTGAACTTCCAAAGAAAAAAGGAGAAATAAATCCATAGAGAAGGAGAAAGAGATGGCACGAAGGATTGTATCCACCGGAAGAGGAGGGGCTGGGAAATCGACATTTGTAGCATTGATGAGCAGGTATTTAAAACCACCCTCACTTCTTGTAGACCTCGATCCTGACCTCAGCCTGGCTGATATGCTCGGGATAGACCTCCAAAAAGAGGGTAAACGCACAATTGTTGAAGCACTCTACGATGCACTAAGCGAAAGGAAAAGAGGCCAAAGCCCATTAACCCCTGTGGAGGACCGTTTTAAAGGTCTCCTCTGGGGAGATTGTATTTACGAGGGCAAAGGGTTTGATCTAATTACACTCGGAACTAAAGACCTTGAAGGATGCTACTGCTATCCAGATCACCTATTGAGAAAGACAATCTCAGATCTCTCGAAAAACTACACCAATCTCGTTATTGACTCCCCAGCAGGCCTCGAACACCTTAATAGAAATATCGTATCTGAGGTGGATGAAATATTCGTAATACTTGACCCCTCTGAAAAATCATTCATCCATATCAAGAAGGTAAAGGCAATACTTAAAGAGGTTGGTATAATTTATCGTAACTTCTATGTTCTGGGAAACTATATGTTTGATGAGGAATCAGAAGGATATCTTGAAGAAATGGATGGCGCATACTTAGGGAAGATAGATTATGATCCAATAGTGGAGGAGTATAACCTAAAGGGAGAACCATTAATTAAAATCCCTGAAGAATCACCTGCACGTCGCTCTGTAAGAAGAATATTAGAGAAAGCGAGGTTACTCTAAATATGGCAAAGATCAATGTTGTTACAGGAAGGGGTGGAACAGGGAAATCAACATTTACTACCCTCTTTACAAGATATATAAATATAAAACCACTTCTTCTAATAGACCTTGATCCTGATGGAAGCCTTTCAAGGATGCTCGGTGTGGATCTTGAAAGGGAGTCAAAATTAACCATCTCAGAAGCACTATACGATATCATAAGAAAAGGAAAGGATTCGAAGGATGTCCCTGATCTGCTAAGGCGTAAAATGGAGGAAGGAAACATCCTCTACAGGGATAAGAAGTTTGATCTTATAACCCTTGGGACAAAACTTGCTCCGGGTTGTTACTGCCTTCCAGATGAGATGATAAAAGAGACGATTAGAAATCTTAAAAATGATTATGAGATGGTTCTTGTTGATTCCCCTGCAGGACTTGAGCACTTAAACAGAAAGGTGACACCTGACATTGAAGACTTATTTGTTATACTCGATCCCTCTGAAAAATCGATAAAACATATTGAAAGGATAAAATATGTCACCAGAGGGGTAAAAATAAATTATAAGAATTTCTATCTCATAGGTAACTATAGATTTACTGATGATGTAGAGAAATATCTGTCCAATCTCGGTGAAAGATACATCGGGAGGATATCCTACGACCCGATGGTAAGGGAATTTAATTTGAGGGGCGAATCATTGTTTAAATTACCTGAGGATTCACCTTCTTCCTTATCCATTAAGAAGATAATATCGGAGGCAGGTTATGATTCTATATCATAATATCACTGAGGAAAGCTTTGGATTGGCATTTGAGCTTGCATCAAAAAGGCTTGCCGCTATGGATTTAAACGAGCTTTGTAAAAAAACTGGCGCCATACCTATTGATGATAAAAGGGTCATGCTCAATTACCTCAATCGTCATTATCTAATTGATATTATTAATAGCCATATATCACCAAAGGATGAAGAGGAGGGGGAGATTCCATTCAAGGATAAGATATTGATCCTGCACTACCTCACACAGGCGAAGGGGACCCCATTTACAAACCGTCTTATTACTTATGCACAAATCCAGGGTGGAAGATTTTACTGCCCTGTCTTCCAGAAAAGGACAGTTGAACCGATACTGAGATGCTTTGGTAAAGACCCCGAGAAACTCCTTGAGATCTCCAGAGTATTTAATGGTTCCAAGGCCCCTTATGGAGATGCTTCAGTTAAACTCGATCCATTTCCCATGGTAAGGTTTTTTATTATCCTGTGGCGTGGAGATGATGAAATTCCACCAAATGGGAACATCCTGTTTGATAAGAATATCACTGACTATCTTTCAGCTGAAGACATTGCAGTCCTGTCAGAAACAATAATCTGGAAACTGATAAATTTCGTAAAGAGCTAATCAAATCGCAGACTTTTATTCTGCTGATATTTGAATTCTTGAATCGCACAATATTATGATTTTTGAAGCTAAATGCAAAACCACTGCTATGGGCATCATGCCTCACAGGGATATTGAAAAGGCCCTTGAGTTATCATTAAACTTAGATATCCCTTTCTGGCCCCAACTCCCGAATGTGAGTCTTTATGAGGATATGTATGTTCAGACATCTGAAAACTTCCCTGGAATATCTCTCGATTTTGAGAGAGGAAGATTGATCTTCCAGAGAGAGAGATTCCAGAACGAGCTTGAGGATTATTTTTCAAAGATGGAAGATCCACAAACATATGCCCTAAGTGATAGGTACTCCATCGTATTTAGGAGATTTCTCTCAAAGGATTTAAAAGGTTATGAAGCCATCAGGGGACAGGTCACCGGGCCTGTGAGCTTTGGGTTTAAAGTCCTGGATGAAAACCTCAAACCCATCATCTATGACGATGAAGTAAAAACCATTCTTTTTGACTTTATACAGAGAAAGGTCAATCATCAGTATCATGAGCTGAAGAAGAAAAACAAAAATGCCTTTGTATGGGTTGATGAGCCTGGACTTGGATATGTCTTTAGCGGCCTATCAGGATATAATGATCAACAGGCAAAGAAGGATTACATCGACTTTGTTCAGGGAATGGAAGGACCTAAGGGGCTACATCTCTGCGCAGATGTTAACTTACCATATCTTCTCGAACTGGGAATAGATATCCTCTCATTCGACGCCCTTCAAATGGGATTCATGCCAAAGGAGTATGTTTCGAGTGTTTATCAGTTTATAAAAAGAGATGGAATCATCTCATGGGGCATAGTCCCAACCTCCTATTCATTTATTTCAAGAGAAAATGCTATGAATATGGTTTCAATCCTTTTAAACTACTGGGGAGCAATCTCTGAAAATACAGGGATTGAACTGAGAGAGATTGCAGAGCACTCATTAATAGCACCTGCAAGATGCTGTCTTAAAGATATTACATTGGCAGATGATGGGAATTGTGAAATCCCGGGTATTGAGGAGAGGATTGTTGAGAGGGCATTCTCCCTCCTATCTGAGACTTCAAAGATTTTGAGGGAGAGATTTTCTCTTTAACCAGGAGACATCTTAATGAAATTTAAACCATCTCTTCTTCCAATTGGTATAGGAAGTCTTCCTCATGTAGACCCTTACGAGGCATGCAGGATCATATTAAATTATTTTCCAGAATCTCCATACTGGCCTCAACTTCCCCTCAGAAGCCCTAAAGAGGGGATGCTTGTCCAGTTTACAGAAGGTATGCCTGGATTTGTTATGGAGGATGAAAAGTTTTACTTTAATACTCCATTCAATCCAAATTCTGAATGGGAGAGATTTTATGAGGTCTATTTTAATGAGGATCTTGACTATTTTAAGACAGGAGAGCAGTATGCCTCTGGTCTACATACACTTCTGAGACTATTAAAGGATAGAAGACCTATATTTGTAAAGGGACAAATCACCGGACCCATCACATTGGGCCTTGGTATTTCGGACGAAAAGAAGATACCAATACTTTATGACCCAAACCTCAGGGAGATGATCTTAAAGTCAATTGCAATGAAGGCAAAATGGCAGGAAACACAATTCCGAAACATAACGCCTGATAGTAAGAGCATAATATTTTTTGATGAACCTCTCCTGAGTAGTTATGGTTCAATAAGTATGAACTTAGGAAGCAATGAAATAATAGAATATCTCAAAAAATCTATATACGAGCTTAAAGATCTATCAGGAATTCATATATGTGGTGCAACTGATTGGTCAATCATCATGAAGATGGGAATCAATGTTATACATTTTGATGCCTATAGATTCTTTCCAAATATGCTCGCATATACAAAGGAACTTAAGGAATTTCTTCTAAGTGGAGGGGCGATTGGCTGGGGGATAGTTCCCTCAGAAGAGGAATACTTAAAGGTAGAGAGCCTTTCAACCCTTATAGCCAATTTTGAGGAAAAGATAGACCTTTTATTCAGAGAAGGAATCCCTTTTGAGATTCTATTAGAAAACTCATTTATATCACAGAGCTGCGGTCTTTCTTCACTCTCAGAGGAGCTGGCTGAAAAGGCATTAAAATTGACAAGTGAGCTTTCAAAAAAATTAAGGGAAAAATTTAAACTTTTAGGGCAATATAGATGAAATTCTAAATCCCTTTATATAAAACATTAAGATACTCCTTAAATTACATTTGATTTGAATTTGAATTTGAATTAAAGAGGAGGTTTTGGAATGGTCCATGTTATTCATTCAATCCAGAGGGTTTCAGATGAATTGGTCCAGAAGTTTAGAGAACTTTCATCAGCGACTGTTCATGAGGCATATGGAGGAAAGGGTGCACTTTCATCCCGTATAAAACCAATTTCTCCTGATATGAAAGTCTGTGGGCCAATCATAACGGTGAAGGTCCGTCCAGGTGATAATCTAATCCTTCATAAAGCCATTTATGTAGCACAAAAAGGGGATGTTATTGTAGCAGATGCAGATGGATATTTGGAGGCAGGGGCATGGGGTGAGATAATGGCCGTAGCAGCCCACTCGAGGGGAATTGGAGGATTGGTTTTTAATGGGATGGTCCGCGATTCCCAGGCAATAAGTGAGCTTGGATTTCCGGTTTTTTCTTGTGGCCTGAGTATTAAGGGAACGGAAAAGATTTCACTGGGGTTGATTAACCATCCATTAAATCTTGACAATATTACAATTTATCCAGGAGATCTAATACTTGGGGATAGGGATGGATTGGTGGTGGTAAAAAGAGAAGAGGCAGAGGATGTCCTTAAGAAATCCCTGGCACGTGAGGAAAAGGAAAGGGGAATAAAAGATAGACTGAGACGTGGAGAATCCACACTTGATATATATGGATTTGCTGATATTCTTAAGGCCCGTGGTTTGATAGAAGACTAAGGATAATCGCTCAATTCAGATGACTAATAAGGAGGATGAGAATGGAGGCAAAAGTCTTTGACGAGAAGTATCGTAAGAGGCTTGAAAGGATGGCAACGACAAATTTGTCTGATGCTATGGATAGAATTGGGATTCGGGGGGCGGTAATTGGAATCAGACCGATGTATGATTGTCCAAAGATTGTTGGTAGGGCTGTCACGATCAAGATTACAGCCGCAGGTATGTTAAAATCTAAATATCACCTTGGGGTTAGAGCAATCGACTCAGCGAGCCCCGGTGATATCATCATCATTGATAACCGTGGTGATCTAAACAACAACTGTTGGGGAGAGATTCTTTCCATGGCCGCGAAGATGAAGGGGATCTCCGGCGTTGTTGTGGATGGAGCAGCAAGGGATATTGATGCATGTAAGGAGTTTGGATTCCCTGTTTATGCACGTGGAACCGTCCCCATCACTGCCCGGGGAAGGATCATGGAGGAATCTTTTAATGAAGTGATTCGGGTAGGAGATGTTCAGGTAAGGCCTGGGGATATTGTCATGGCAGATATCAATGGGGTAGTCATCATCCCGGTAGAGAAACTGGATGAAGTGTTAGAGGCGGCGGAAGAGATTCTTCAGAAAGAAGAGGCAATGGTGGAGGAGCTAAGAAGAGGAATCCCTATCTTAGAGGTTGATCAGAAATATGCCTATGAGGCAATGTTAAAAAAATAGTTTTAAAAATGAAGAAAGAGAGCTCTGAAAAAGTTTTGGAATGACTGGGGAGGTAGGGTTCCAAACCCTTCGAATGCAGACATTAAGAGGTTAAATTGCTAACGATCATTTAAGATAAAACCAAGCATTTTCAGGGTATTAATCATTAGTGCCAAACTATTAAAGGTATTCGCTTGAAGGCTTTTCCACCCCTACCTCCCCAGTCTATAAGGCTCTTTTTAAATACCTTTTCAGAGGTCTCAGAAAGGAGAAAAGACAATGGAGCAGTTTGATGATCTTGTTAAAAGTTTTAAGGCCCTGGATACAACTTCAATCTCTGATGCCTTAGATAGGTTGGGGATCAAAGGAGGTTGCCAAGGCATTTTACCTCAGGTTCCTGGAACCAAAGCAGTAGGAAGGGCTTTTACAGTTCGTTATAGACCATGTGGATTAGATAAAGGAACGGTTGGAGACTTCCTGGATGATGTGATGGCAGGTCAGGTGGTTGTCCTCGATAATGGAGGTCGGACATACTGCACTGTCTGGGGGGATATTATGACAGTTTATGCGAGGATGCGCAAAATTGCAGGGACAGTAATTGATGGAGTATGCCGGGATTTGCCCCGGATATTAGAGTTAAAATACCCTATTTTTACACGTGGCCGCCTGATGATAACAGGAAAAGATCGTGTGGAGGTTGATGGAATAAATATCCCTGTTACTATCAGTGATATTCAGGTAAGACCAAATGATATTATTGTATGCGATGATACAGGTGTAGTGGTTGTGCCATCAGACAGAGCGGAGGAAGTCCTTAAGGTTGCCATGGAGATTGAAGAGGCGGAGCAGAAGATACTTGAATTGCTTGAAAATGGGATGACTCTTAGAGAGGCCCGTAAGCAGATGGGATATCACAAATTGCAAAGTAGAAAACAATGACTAAGTAGATAGAGTCTTCTTGATAACCATCCTTTCCTCATCTATCTCGAAATCTCCGAAGATGGTTGGCGCATGATTCTTTAAGATTTTAAGACTCTCAATAACAACCTGCCGAAATTCCCACTGGGATTGGGGGCTGCCTCGTAGTTCAATGATATGTCGCCACTCGCGGAAATTTGCACTTACTACGATCTGACTCTCCACTGCATTTGGAAGTACATATCTTGCATCCTCTTTTCTGATATTTAGCTCTTGAAGTCTTTTGTAAATATCTCTTGCCCTCTCCATCAATTCTGTGAAAAGAATGTGGGCCTCAGGATTCTCTTTTATTGAATAAGGTTCTATATATTTAAAATCCTTTTCATCAACATATCTCTGAGATTGCTGGATAAAAGAACATAACCGGTGTCTTACAAGCTGATGGGTAAATGCCCTCGAAACTCCAGATATTCTTATAGTCGCGGAGGCATGTTCGAGAACTGATAAATGTCTGTTTTTAAGTAACATCCTTATGAAATTCTTCTCTGAATCTCCCTTTTGCTTCTGGAAAGAAAGATAGGATGTTCTTCCAACCGTTTCTATGAGTTTCTCAGCATCAGGGGTAATGAATAAAAGTTCAACTTTTGGTTTAACCATATATCATCCTTTGAAATATTCAATATCTTACTGAAGGAAAGAGACGCTCCCGATCAATATGGGGGAGGTAAAGAGATGCCATATACTCATCAGCAAAGGGAGAAAACTTTGAAAGTTCAATGTTTGTGATAGATTGAGAAAGGCTTATTGCCTTTTCAAAGGCATGGCATGAAAGAAGCACCATCCTTGCCCCCATTAGAGAGCTATTTCCAACAAACTCTATTTTTTCTAATGGCATATCGGGTAATAATCCTATACCAATTGCCTTCTCGAGGTTAAGATAGTTTCCAAAACCTCCAGCAACATATATCCTTTCAAGCTTTTCAAATGTAAGTCCTGCGTAGTCAACAAGTGATTTTATTGCAGCAAATATTGCGGCCTTTGAACGAATTATATTATCTATGTCTGTCTGTGCTATGGTAATTGCCTCCCCTATCTCTGTCTCTTCTGGAAAGGCAACAATATATTCCATTGAGTCCTTTCCGAGGATGAGTCGCTTATCATTTAAGGAGCGCGAAAATTTTCCATCTATCTCCAATATCCTGCACCTTGCCAATTCATAGATTAAATCGATGAGGCCTGAGCCACAAATTCCCCTTGGCTTTGTTCCACCGATCGTTTTATAAATAACATTTCCATTAACAATCTCAACCTTCTGGATTGCCCCCCTGGTTGCTCTCATTCCCCATTTTGTATCTCCTCCTTCAAAGGCAGGACCAGCAGAGGCGGAGCAGGAAAGCATCCATTCATTGTTTCCAATGATAATCTCCCCGTTCGTCCCTATATCTATAAGACATGTGATTTCCGATCTATCGGCCATATTACATGCCAGCACACCAGCTACTGTATCCCCTCCTATGTAACTTGCTATATTTGGCAATATCTGTATAATTCCGTGGGTATTTATATTAATACCTACCTCTCTCGCCAAAACCTGTGGATAGATATCAACGGTTGGCACATAAGGATCATCTCTGATAGAACATGGCATCAATCCCATTAAAATGTGGCTCATTGTTGTATTTCCTGCAGCCACAACAGCAGTTATATCTTCAATATCTATCCCCTTTTCAGCGGCCATGGTCTTAATCAAGGTATTTATATTTTCTACAACTGCCCTTTGAAGAACATCGAGTGATCCTTTACCACAGACATATGCAATTCTTGATAAAACATCCTCTCCATAATGGGCCTGCAGATTGTGGTTTCCCTCAACACCAATAACCCTTCCAGTTTTTAGATCAACAAGCTGGGCAACAACTGTCGTGGTTCCAATATCAACAGCAACACCATAATTTCGATCTATCCTATTGCCCTCTTCTATCTGAATGATCTTACAAACGTCATTATTTCTTGTGATTGTTAATGTAACCTTCCAATCAGAACGACGAAGTTTTAAAAACATATCCCTCAGGCATGAAAGTGAAATCTCATAAGATGGATATTTGAGTTTCTTTCGGAGTTCCCTTATCAATCTTGCAGTATCAGGTATGTTATCATCAGAGGTGGGTTTGGGAAGGTCAAGATATACTTTAGCCGTCAGTGGTTCATAAAGTGACGCTGGATCGCTGGGTCTTCTATATTGAGCCATCCAGTTGGGCTCACTATATTTAATTGGGGGGCTCTCTATCCATGTCCTTTTCTCCTTTTCAATCGATTCCTTTAAGATCTGTTCTTCTTCAATTCTTGACTCAGGAGGAACCATGATCTCAAGGTCTTCTTTCACGGGGGTCTGGCAAGAAAGGACATAGCCTCTTTCTACATCCTCCTTTGTAAAAAATGTTATAGAATTTTTATCTAATCTTATTTTTCCTCGAATTACCTGGACCCGGCATTTACCACAAACACCCTCCCCTCCGCATAAACTATTCAGATAGATTCCTGCCCTTCGAGCTGCCTCAAGTAATGAGGTCTCTTCCTCTACTTCTATCTCCTTTTTATCGGGAAGGAATATTACTTTATGTTTTTCCATATGACATCTTTTTTATAACCTTTTTAACATAAAATGTCTAAAATTACTATTTCCTAAATTGAGCGATTTTTTTACTAAAAGCCTTTCCGCCAAAGGTGGATCAGTCGTTGCAAGCCCGAAGGGCGTGGCAATCTCACAGATTCCTCGCTCCGCTCGGAATGAAAATTCGGAAGGGATTTCAGTGTCTTCGCCTCGCAATGACAATCTAAAATCGCCCAATTTAGATAAAAAAGAATTTTTAGACTTTTTCAGAAGTCTCTATTTTATCATTTGGCAAATTTTAATTTAAGGATTTGACTTAAGTCAAGGTAAATCTTTTGGGAAATAGTTAAAATTTGGCTAAAGGAAAAAAATATTTAAACGAGGAGGAATAAAGATGAGATGTCCAGGTCAAGATCCAATGTTTTGGAAACCAGGTGATGTCTTTGAAATCTCCTGCCCAAAATGTGGTTATGGTGTAGAATTTTTAAAATATGATGTAAAGAGAAGGTGCCGCTGCGGTCATGAAATAGTTAACCCGAAAATCAATTTCGGATGCGCTGAGTGGTGTCCATATGGCGATAGCTGTATTGAGGGGCTACCCGAAGAGATGAAAATGAAGACAAAAGAAGAGAAGGAAAACCGTTTACGAGAAAGGATATCGCAGGAAATGAAAAGATATTTTGGTAATGATACAAAAAGAATTAATCATGCCCTTAAGGTAGCCCAATATGCAGAAGAGATATTAAAAATTGAAGGGGGTAATCCCCTTGTAATTCTTGGGGCAGCCTATCTTCATGATATAGGAATCAAAAAGGCAGAGGAGAAATATGGAAGCACAGATGCTGAGTATCAAGAGAAAGAAGGTCCAGAAATTGCAAGAGAAATATTGATGAAATTAAACGTCCAAAGAGGCGTGATTGACGAAATCTGTGATATCATTTCACACCATCATCATCCGAGACCTAAAGAGACACTAAACTTTCAGATAATCTACGAATCAGACTTTCTTGTAAATATTGAAGAGGATGGTTTGATAAATGAAAAAGATAAACTAAAAGAGGTTATTGAGAAAAATTTTAAGACAACGACTGGGAAGAAAATTCTAAATAAACTATTAAATCTCTCTTAAATTGAGCGATTTTTTTACTAAAAGCCTTTCCGCAAAAAGCGGATCAGTCGTTGCGGGGCAATCTCATAGATTCCTCGCTCCGCTCGGAATGACAATCTTGAATCGCTCAATTTAGATACCTGATAAAAAGTATATCACCATTTTACTATCAACTATCAATTGCCACGTTAATAGGTTTCTGAAAAAAGTATTTAAAAAGAATTTTATAGACTGGGGAGATGGGATGGAAAAGCCTTTACCTGCCTGCCTCAGGCAGGAGCTTATCCCCCTCACCTTAATCCTCTCCCCTTGAGGCTGTATCGCAATGAGGTGTATGCCATGTTTGTCATTCCAAGCCTCCTTTTTCTGTCATTCCGAGCCTCCTTTCTCTGTCATTCCGAGCCTCCTTTTTCTGCCATTCCGAGCGAAGCGAGGAACCTTAGGAAAGATTTCTCGGCTAACGCCTCGAAATGACAACAGAGTGGTGTCATTCCGAGCGAAGTGAGGAATCTATAGAATTCAGACCCTTATAAAACATAGATTCTTCGATTCTTCGGCTAAAGACTCAGAATGACATTACGACACAACCCCTTGAGGATAGGGAAGAGGTGAGGGGGAATTTGTTCATTTTCTCAGAGACCTAATTAAAAATTTTTGACATCCATGATAAAATTTGTCAAAATTATTTTTTATGAATTTAATAAAAAAGTTAGGGGGCCTATCTATATATTGTCTTCGTCGAATGGGACAAATGGGCCTCTTTTTAGTTACTGCCTTTTTTTGTGCAACTACACCACCATTAAAGTTCTCATGGATTTTTAGACAGGTCTGGTTTATTGGATTTCAGTCCACCCTGGTTATATTCCTCACAGGGGCCTTCTCAGGGATGGTCCTTGGACTTCAGGGATTCTATACACTTAACCGTTTTGGTTCTGCAGCCCTTCTCGGTCCCATGGTTGCACTTTCTCTGATAAAAGAATTGGGGCCTGTTCTTACGGCATTGATGGTTACAGGAAGGGCAGGCTCTGCCATGACTGCCGAAATTGGGATAATGAGAATTAGCGAACAGATAGATGCAATTGAGCTTATGGGTTTAAACCCATTCCGATATCTCGTAGTCCCGAAACTTATTGCAGGAATTATAGCGCTTCCCCTGCTGACCTCAATTTTTGATGTAGTGGGTATATTTGGCGGTTATCTGATTGGAGGGAAATTGTTGGGGGTTGGTGAAGGTACCTACTTTGGAGAAATGGCTAATTATGTGATGTTAGAAGATGTTTTGGAGGGGATTTATAAATCCCTCAGCTTTGGAATCCTGATCACGTGGGTCTGTTGTTATAAGGGATACAATGCAGGCTTCGGTGCCGAAGGTGTTAGTCGTGCCACGACACAGGCTGTCGTGCTTTCCTCGGTTTTAATTCTCTTTTGGGATTATGTAATGACTTCTCTTCTCTTTTGAGGTGGAGATGATTAGAATAGAAGATATTCACAAATCGTTTAATGGATTTTCCGTCTTAAAAGGGGTATCACTGGAGATAAATAAAGGTGAAATCCTTGCCTTAATTGGAGGAAGCGGTCATGGAAAGAGTGTTATCCTTAAACATGTGGTTGGATTGATGAAGCCCGACAGGGGACATGTCTTCATAGATGGAAAAGATATATGCCATTTGAAGGGAAATGAACTCGAGGAGTTGAGAAGTCGTTTCGGTTTTCTCTTCCAGAGTGGTGCACTTTTTTCCTCCTTTACAGTTTTCGATAATGTAGCATTTCCTCTCAGGGAAAAGACAAAGCTCAGCGAAGATGAGATTAGAAAAAAAGTCCTTTACGAACTTGAGCTCGTGGGTCTCTCTGGAGCAGAAAATAAGTTCCCCGCCGAATTAAGTGGAGGTATGATAAAGCGCACTGCTCTTGCACGAGCTCTCGTAAGAGGCCCTGAAATCATGATCTTCGATGAACCAACAACAGGCCTTGATCCGATCATTGCTCATACTATCCTCGATCTAATCAAATCGATCCATCAGAACCTTGGCTTTACAGGGATCATTGTCAGTCATGAGCTTTCAAGGGTCTTCCAGATTGCACATAAAGTTGCCATGCTCAATGAAGGGATAATCTGGGCAATAGGAACTCCTGATGAAATACTCTCCTCTAAGGATCCTGTAATACAACAGTTTATCAAAGGAGCTACTGGAGGATCAATGAAATTTTATTGAAATTATATTATTATGTTATATTTATATATGTGGCGTTAATAATATTGAGGTGGGAAGATGAAAAGATTTGATATTGAACTGGCGGTTGGATTATTTGTCCTTGCAGGTCTTATCTGTCTGGGTTATCTCTCTATTAAACTCGGTAAGATGGAGATCTTAGGAAGAGAAAGCTATGAGGTTCACGCCATTTTCTCAAACAGCGGAGGCCTAAAAACTGGCTCAAACATTATACTGGCAGGTGTGGAGGTTGGACGTGTTAAAAGCATAACACTTGAAAACTATCAGGCCCATGTGATTATGAGTATACAACCAAATGTTAAACTTCATGAGGATGCCATTGCTTCTATTAAGACAAGGGGTTTGGTGGGAGAAAAATATATCGAGATCACACCTGGAGGATCAGATAAGTTCATTCCGCATGGAGGCAAAATCCGTGAAACCCAACCATCAATAGATTTGGAAGAACTAATATCAAAATTTGTTTTTGAAAAAATCTGAGGAAGGGTATATGATTATGTTGATGTATCGATTGAGCAAACTCATCTCTTTATCATTAATCCTTTTTGGAATCGCAAATCAAATCTTTGCAGGAGAACCTACAGAGAGTATCAAGCAAACCACAGACAAAGTTCTTTCGATTCTGTCAGATCCCTCTTTAAAGGCACCCCAGAAAGCAAAAGAACGAAGGAATCTAATCCTCAAGGCAGTGGATGAACGTTTTGATTGGGAGGAGATGGCCCGTCGTTCTCTCGCCCGACACTGGGCACAAAGGACTCCTGAAGAGAAGAAGGAATTTATAATGCTCTATAAAGAGCTACTTGAACGGGTCTATATGGATAAGGTAGAGGGCTACACCTGGAATAAGATTATTTATGAAGGGGAGAGTTTGGATAGAGATTATGGATCGGTAAAGGTTAAGATATACACTCCAAAAGATCAGGTAATCAATGTTGAATATAGACTATTGAAGAAAGGTTCACAATGGCTTGTCTATGACTTTGTGGTTGAGGGTGTTAGTTTAGTCAATAACTATCGAACTCAATTTAATGATATCATTGTAAAATCATCATATAAAGAGCTGATTAAAAGAATTAAGGCCAAAACGGGGTCTAATTAATCTTCAACATATTTTGAGTTGTTGAACAGGTTCTAATCGTTTTATAGGGATCTAAATTGAGCGATTCGAGATTGTCATTGCAGGGTGAAGTTGAGGCATTCTCTTCCAAATTGTCATTCCGAGCGGAGCCAAGAATCTATAAGATTGCCACGCCCTTCGGGCTTTCAATGACTTCGTCTGATTGCCACGCCCTGCATCAAGTGCGGGGTACTTGCAATAACTGATGGATAAAGGCTTATGCATTAAGATTAAAATGGGGGATATCTAAAAGGAATCGGAGGAATTGTATGAAAATACTTTCGCTGGTTTTTTTTCTTATGATACTTTGTTCAAGTATTTTATTTCCAAAATGTTATGCTCAAGATTCATTTCTATTCGATCCAGAAAAGGATTCATTCGTTCTCCTCTATCCTGAAGAAATCTCAGAATTGACTTCAGGCAATGAACTTCAAAATACCGATCCTATCTCTTCTGGAACTTTGATGACCTCGGAAGATCATATTATCTTGCTTGCTGAGAAAAGAGAAGAACCTGATCCTCAAGAAAGTATTATTAAAACATCCAATGAAGCCAATGATACAATCCCTGATCCCCTTGAACCAATTAATCGTGTCTTCTTCCATTTTAATGATAGGCTCTACTTCTGGGTTTTAAAACCAGTTGCTACTGGTTATAAGGAGGTTGTCCCTGAGGATTTGAGAATAGGAATTAGAAATTTCTTTTCAAATCTAACCACCCCTATTCGTGTTGCAAATTGTCTTCTACAATTTAATTTCAAATGTGTTGGAACTGAGACATTTCGTTTTGTTTTGAATTCCACCCTTGGGCTTGCGGGTTTTCTTGATCCTGCAAAAAAAGAATTGGGGATTGAGAGAAAGGATGAAGATTTTGGACAGACCCTCGGATTCTGGGGAATTGGTTCTTTATTCTATATTGAATGGCCAATCCTTGGCGCTTCATGTTTAAGAGACACAATAGGTTATGCAGGAGACCTTTTTCTTGATCCACAAAACTATCTAATCCATTCCATTCCAGTAAATCTTGCCATTCGCTCCTATGAGCGAGTCAATGAAACCTCTCTAAGAATTGGAGAATATGAAGATTTTATAAAAGTCACCGTTGACCCTTACATTGCCAAAAGGGATGCCTATTATCAGAATCGCCAGCATAAAATAAAAGAGAGGTAAAATCTCATAGAATTCATTGTCTATTTTTATAAAAAGCCTTTCTTTATCAGTCGTTGCGAGCCCGAAGGGCGTGGCAATCTTATAGATTCCTCGCTTCGCTCGGAATAACAATTTGTAAGAAAATGCAGTGGCTTTGCCTCACAATGACAATATAGAATCGCTCAATTTAGATTCTAATTACCTTCCTTGAAAATTAGCCTCTTATTTTTTAAGATTTGTGCATGAAAAAAAAGGACATTTTATTAAGCCTCATCTCAGGAATTCTCCTGATCCTATCATTCCCAAATTTTGATCTTGAATTCTTAGCCTGGGTTTCTTTGATCCCGCTCTTTTATGCCATTGAAGGGAAAAAATTATATCATAGTTTTAAACTTGGCTTAATAACTGGCTTTACCTCTTTTCTTGGTATCCTTTACTGGATTCTAATAGCTGTTCATACTTACGGGAATGTCCCTCTCATTTTAAGTATTTTGATTCTTCTACTTCTTGTAATATACTTAAGTCTCTTCATCGGTTCTTTCACCCTTTTATATCGACTCATCCAGATTAACCTAAGAATCCACTTCATTGTTTTTGCCCCTGTTCTATGGGTCTCCTTAGAATATCTTCGATCTTTTCTCCTTACAGGATTTCCATGGGCAAACCTTGGACATTCTCAGTATCTAAATCTTCCGTTAATACAGATGGCTGAAATTACGGGTGTATATGGTCTTTCATTTATAATCGTATTAGTCAATATTACCCTCTATCAAGTTTTCTGCCAGTGGATAAATAGGAGATTTCCACTTCGGGAAGTGATAATAACCATCCTTATCCTTCTTGGTTTCCTCATCTATGGGTATGTAAGTATAGGTATGGTTGATCGTCAGATTACTAAAAATCCTTCAGTAAAGATTGGTTTAGTCCAGGGAAATATTGATCAATCCATTAAATGGAATGAATCTTTTCAACAGGAGACATTAAGGATCTACGAAAGGCTCTCTCTCAAGGTGGCTCAAGAGAAACCAGACTTAATCATCTGGCCTGAGACAGCCACACCATTCTTCTTTCAGGATGAAAAAGGGTATCAATCACTAATATTTGAGATACCTAAAAAAACAGAAGCTTTCCTTCTCTTTGGAACCCCTGCTTATAAAGTAGAAAACGGGAAGGTAAACCATTATAATAGAGCCCTGCTACTTGACCCGTCAGGTAAAGTCGTTGGGCGATATGATAAGATTCATCTTGTCCCCTATGGCGAGTATGTTCCACTTGGAGAGTATATTTCATTAGGCTCTTTGGGAGAAGGAATTGGAAACTTCAAGCCTGGAAATGAGATTTTTAATTTTTCTCTTCGTAATGGGAAATTTGGTGTGCTTATCTGTTTTGAAATCATCTTCCCTGATCTATGTCGAAGATTTGTAAAAAAAGGGGCAAACTTTTTAGTAACCATAACCAATGATGCATGGTTTGGCAAAACATCTGCTCCATATCAGCACTTCTCAATGGCTGTCTTTAGGGCAGTAGAAAACAGGGTTTTCATTGCAAGGGCAGCGAACACAGGAATCAGTGGTTTTATCGATGCTAAGGGAAGGATTATAGAAAAGGGTCGCCTCTTTAAAGAAGAAGTAATGAATGAAACGATTCGTCTATCCAATTACAAAACCTTCTATACACAATATGGAGACATCTTTGCCTGGATCTGTTCTCTAATCTCAATTGCCTTCCTTTCTTTAATTATGATTCAAAAATTAACCAGAAACATCTGAATTTTCTTCAATTGATCCTCTCCACTTTAATGTAAGAAGATTAGAGTATAGCCTATTTATTAGAACCTCTCAGGCCTAAATTTAACCCTTATCAATTCAGGTTTATATATCCTTCTCAGTAGGGATTTTAGACTCGCAGGGAACAGCTGTTTGGCATAGCCCACAACCATATCCCTCAAAACCAAAATTTGACTTTACATAATTCTTAATTTTACCGGATATATACTCCCTGCACCTTTTCTTATCATGCCCATCTTCACTAATAGCTCCTGCAGGGCAACGGGAGATGCACTTCTTACAAATACCTTTTGTATAAAATAGACAGTAGGCATGATGATCCACATAAGGTCTTGGGGTCGGAGTAATCTTTATATTAGCAACTACTGATCCACATCGCATTGCCTTACCTGCTGGCGTTATGAGGCCATCACATAGACCAAAGGTTCCAAGCCCCGATGCATATGCAGCATGCCTTTCAGACCAGTTTGAAGCCATGCCATAACGTTCAGACATCTCTTGTCCCCATAGTGGAGAAAGGGTAGGAGCCAAGGCTTCATAACCTGACTCCTTTAAAACCGAAACAACGTGTCTTCTTAGCTTCTCATTAACTATCTCACCATAGATACGCGAGCGAGCCCATCTTTCAGATGGATAGGTTGTCTCTTTACGATTATCTTCTTTTGTCATCTCTGTCTGAGGTAGTATCCAACTTATAACTGTGAGCTCATCCGGAGATATTTTCAACATAGGAAAGGTTGAATTGAATATCTCTATTGGTGTCCAGTAAAAAGGACCTATATGTTCCTTGAATTCTCTATAGAGGATGTCATCACCCCTTGAGAATCCAATTAGTGGCTCTGCCCAGGCCTTATCATCTCCATTGTTTTGTAGGGTATTTTCATCTGAATTATTAATAAAATCTTCGATAACCTTCTTTATCCAAAAAGCTTGATCATTGAGCTGATCTTTTAATCTCATAGGGCTTCCTTTTTGGACAAATTTATAAGATGATTCTACCTGAGATTTCTGATAAATTATTAAAAACGAATTTTTGGACTGGGGAGGTGGGGTTAAAAGCCTTTGAGCGGATACCTTTAATAGTACGGCACTATCGATTAATACCCTAAAAATACTTGATTTTCTTTTAAACGATTGTTAGCAATTTAACTTCTCAGTGCCCGCATTCAAAGGGTTTGAAACCCTACCTCCCCAGTTTTATTTTAGGGCTTTTTAGAGCTCTCTATCTTTTAAAAGGATTTAAAATTGAAATGCCCACCTTTTGGTGGGCATTTAATTCAAAGATCTTGGCAACGTCCTACTTTCCCACACAGTTTCCCATGCAGTATCATCGGCGCTGAAGGGCTT
>JBBITW010000017.1:7088-31657 GCA_037440525.1 Deltaproteobacteria bacterium | reverse complement strand
AATTATTTTAGGCCGAGGACGTTTTGCATGTCGTAGAGGCCATTTGGCTGATTCAAAACCCAGAGGGCTGCCCTAATTGCCCCTCGAGCAAAATTATCACGGCTGTGTGCACGATGGATTATCTCCAAGCGCTCACCTATCCCTCCAAAAATAACTGTATGCTCTCCCACAATATCTCCTGCACGTATGACCTGCATTCCAATCTCCTCCCTGCTTCTCTCACCAATCATCCCTCTTCTTCCATAAATACCCACCTTTCCAAAATCCCTTCCTATAGCATTTGCAATCAACTCTCCGAGTCTTATTGCAGTCCCGCTTGGAGAATCCTTCTTCAAACGGTGATGGGCCTCAAGAATTTCTATATCATAATCTGGGCCTAAGATTTTTGCAATCTCCTGAACAATCTTAAACATCACATTTACACCAACACTCATATTGGGAGCCATGACACATCTAACATCTTTCGAAAACTCTCTTATCTTCTCCATCTGATCTTTGCTGAAGCCAGTTGTGCCAATCACTATGGCAAGCCCCTTCTCCCTGGCAAATCCTAAACTCTCGAGAGATGCCTGGGGATTTGAGAAGTTGATTATCACATCCCCACCATCACCTACCAATCTCCCCTCTAACGGTATGGATAATCTTCCAAGGCCGATGATCTCTCCAATATCTGCTCCAATAGAAGGATGGTCAGGTCTTTCAACTGCCCTGTAAAGTTCGATCAATGGGTTTTCATGAATGATATGAATTACACGGCTCCCCATCTTACCTGCAGCCCCAACAACGATCGCCCTTACCTTTTCTTCCCTTTTCATTGGTAAGCCTCCTCCCACATCTCTGCTTCATAAATGATATGAACCTCCCCTTCAAGAAAAACCTTCTTCACATCCCTACCTTCAATCTCAAAATATATCATCAAAACCTCTCCACCCCTTGTCCTGATTGACAAAGGAGATTTCACGAAACCCTTGAGCGCAGATATAAGGGCTGAAGCTACTGCCACGGTTCCACATCCAAGCGTCTCACCTTCAACCCCCCGTTCATAAGTCCTTAATGATATTTGATTCTCATTCTCTATCTTAACAAAATTGACATTTGTCCCATTTGGTGAAAAATGTGGATGGAAACGGATGGATCTTCCAAGCTGGATAATATCTATTTCCTCAATATCTTTATGAAAGATAATGGCATGGGGAACACCTGTATTGATACTTGAAATAATCTCCCTCTTCCCTTCAATGAGAATTGTCTCATCAATTTTAATACTGTGTGGTTTGGTCATCTCCAGTTTTACATACCTTCCATCTACCTTTGCTGATAGTATTCCGGCTAAAGTCTCAAAAGAAGGTTCATCTCCTGAAATCCCTTTTAGCAAGGCAAATCGAGCAGCACACCTTCCACCATTGCCACACATCTCCGCCTCACTTCCATCAGAGTTAAAAAAACGCCACTTAAAATCTGCCTTTTCAGATTTCTCTATCAGGATAAGACCATCTGCACCCACAGAGACTCTTCTCTGACATACCTTTCTTACAAAATCCCTTATATTATCTTCATTAAAGATTGGTATTCTGTGATCTATCAGGATGAAATCGTTTCCACTTCCACTCATCTTCACGAAAGGGATCTTCAACTAAACCTCCATATTGATTAGAAATTCAGGTATCTTTTCTCCCCGGACTAAATCCTCGTACCCTTCTCTCTCTCGTATCACAAACATCTCCTCATCTCGAACAAGAACCTCAGCAACCCTCGGTCGAGAATTATAATTTGTAGACATGGAGAATCCATAAGCCCCTGCACTCATGATGGCTATAAGCTCACCAGGGAAGAGCTTCTGAATCTTTCTTTCCTTTGCTAAGAAGTCACTTGACTCACATATTGGACCCACCACATCTACGACGATCTCTTCACGTTTCTCCCTTTTGAGAGGAAGAATCTTATGGTATGATCCATAATAACTTGGCCTAACAAGATCATTCATACCTGCATCAATAATAACAAATCGCTTCTCCTCATTCTCCTTTGTGTAGAGAACCCTTGAAATTAGGATCCCTGCATTTCCAACAATTACACGACCTGGCTCCAGTATCAGGATGCAATCAAATCCTTTAATCTCATCAAGAATTGTCGAGGCATATTCTATGGGGTGAGGTGGTTCTTCATCTTCATAAGTGATCCCAAGCCCACCTCCTATGTCCAGATATTTAATATTGATACCATTTCTCCTCAAATCCTCAACCAATTGTTTAAGCTTCTTTAAGGCTTCAACAATAGGCCCCACTTCTATTAACTGGGATCCAATATGACAGTCAACCCCAATGACCTCAAGATTTTTTAACTCAGAGGCCATACGATAGACCAAAGGGGCGCGAAGGATATCGATTCCAAATTTATTTTTCTTCAGCCCTGTAGAGATATAGGGATGGGTCTTGGGATCTATGTCAGGGTTTACACGGAGTGAAATAGGTGCCTTTTCCCCTATGCGACCTGCAACAATGTCAATCTTTTCAAGCTCCTGTGAGGATTCAACATTGAACATAAGGATGCCTGCCCTCAGTGCATATTCAATCTCATCCTCCCTCTTACCCACTCCAGAAAATACAATCTTTTTTGGATCTGCCCCTGCCTTAAGGGCACGATATAGCTCCCCTCCTGAAACCACATCCACTCCTCCACCAAGATTGACAAATAGACGGATAAGCGAAATATTGGAATTCGCCTTAGCAGAATAGCAGACCAGATGAGGTATATCCCTAAATGCATCTTTGAATACATTAAAATGTCTTTTCAGTGTATTGTAGCTATATAGGTAGAAAGGAGTGCCCACTATCTCGGCAATTCGGCTGATGGATATATTCTCACAATAAAGTTCATCATTCTTATATTCGAAAAAATGCATCTTCCCTTCTCCAGATTCAAATTTTTCAATTTTGCCAAGCTTTATAATCTGAAAACTCAGTCTTAATAAAGATACTTTACCCTCACTTCTTCAGAGAGATGGCTCTCATTCTTTCGTGGAGAATTATCGAGAGCTGAGATGGCATATTCATATTCCTGCCCTAATTTAACATTAATATCAAGATAAATTTCTTTGCTTAACGGCTCCTGGGTCAACCTCTTGAATTCTCCCTCACCTACCCTTCTACGATAAACATGATAGCCCAGTAGATCAGGTTCACGGTTTCTCCTCCAGCTCAATTCAATTCCATCTCGCAGTGGAATTGCTACAATTCCTGAGGGAGGATTTGGCGGAATAATATCTGTTGGAGTGATAGGTAAGCTGAGAGTTCCTTTTCCCTCCACATCTGTCTTAACCACCTTTTTTACTGCTCTAATAGAATATATGTATCTCTTCTCATTCTCTACATTTAGATCAGTATAACGGTTCTCCTTTAGTGGCTCCCTGTTTAGAGGATTTATTGGAAACTCTTCATCCTCTAACCTTCGGTAGATATTATACCCTGTTGCCTCCCCAACAGTTTCCCATTCGAGATCAACCCTTTTATCGCCCCTCTCTGCCTTAACCATCCCTGTGGCTGAAGGCGGAGAATCCCAGTACACAAAGACAGGATTTGAAGGAGAGCTCAAATGACCCCTCTTATTCACGGTAATAACCTGATATACATATATCTTCTTTACCTGGAGGTCTTCAAAAAAAAGGGACATCCTTTTACCCCTATCACCTCCCTTTTCATCCAACCTCCCATCAAATACTACACTTCCACCCTCTCCACAACCCCTGCACTCCCCCTCAACCAGATCACTCTCGGATCTTAGAATTCTAAATCCTACAAGATCTGTTAGGATTGATTTATCGGTATTCTCCTTCGGGAGTGTCCACTCCAAGAGGAGCCTTCCCTCTCTCACCTTTGCCTCGAGATCAACGATCCTCTTTGGAACAATTGTTGACCATGGAACCGGTGGGCCCTTCTTACCACAACCCATAAGTAAGATGAAAAAAATTAATAAAATTATTTCTGTTTTTAGATAAAATCTTTTCTCCACAACCTTCACCTTTGGTTTTTTATTTCTTGCCCATCAATTTTCATTTTCTTGGTCCAAAGATTGCTGTCCCTATACGAACAAATGTTGCTCCCTCCTCAATAGCTACCTCAAAGTCATTGGACATCCCCATGGATAGCTCCCTTAAAGGGATGCCTTCCTTAATCATTCTCTCCTTTAACGCCCTCAATCTAATATAATAAGGTCTGCTCATTTCTGGCAACTCAAAATATGGTGGCATCGTCATGAGCCCCTCCAGGGAAATGTGATCAAGATTTAATAGCCCCTTTGCAAGATCAATCGCCTTCTCCTCTTCGACCCCATATTTTGTTGCTTCACCGGAAAGGTTAACCTCAATCATTACCTTTACTGTCTGGCCCTCCTTCTTTGCCCTTCTGTTCAATTCCTCGGCCAGTGGCACACTATCAAGGGAATGAATCATATCGAATAGTTTAACTGCATATTTTGGCTTATTTGACTGGACGTGTCCTATGAAATGCGAGGATACTTTCTTTCATATTGCCTCAATCTTTTTTTGAGCCTCCTGAACATAATTCTCACCAATAATCCTGACACCTGCTTCAATGGCTTCTTTTACCTTAGGGATTTCAACTGTCTTTGTTACGGCTACGAGTTTAATCTCCCGGGGATCTCTCCCTGCCCTTAGAGAAGCATTCTCTATTCGTTCCATCACCCTTAATAGATTTTCTCTAACAGATGACATATAATTTTGCCTGACCCTTTTAGCCTCCCTTAGTAATATCGTGAATTGGAGGAAATTTTATAGCACCGAGACTATTAAGTATCTGAATCAATTCACAAAGAGGAAGCCCAACTACATTTGTATAGGAACCTCTGATCCACTCTATCATAAATGAACCAATACCTTGAATCGCATAACCTCCTGCCTTGTCAAAGGGTTCCCCTGTTCGAACATACCATTCCATTTCAGTTGGGGTCAGATTTTTCATCTTTACCGTTGTGCAAACCACTCGGCTCTCTTTCTTCGCTTTATCCAAATGGCAGATAAAAATTCCTGAAATGACTTCATGCTCTCTTCCGCTAAGGCGATGAAGCATATCCATTGCATCTTCGTAATCCTTTGGTTTCCCTAAAATCATCATATCAACATAGACAATCGTATCTGCGGCAATTACCCAGCAATCAGGATATCTATTACCTATATCAAGGGCCTTAGCCTCTGCTAAACGTATGACATAATCTTCTGGAGATAACCTTTCATCAAATCTTTCCTCAATAAGGCTGGGGAAAACCCTAAAATCGATCCCCAGCTGTCTCAATAATTCAACCCTACGTGGAGAACCTGAGGCAAGAATCAAATTATTTCTCATCCAATAAAAACTAATGGAATTTCGAATGGTTGTCAAGTTCAAATGGTGAGTTCTCTGAAAAATTGCATAAATTCCCCTTCCCGGTCTATAAGACCTATTTGAACCTAAATTGAGCGATATTTTTTTATAATGTAGTCGCACCCTTCAGGGTGCGAGGGTTTCGGCCTACCGCCAAAGGCGGCTTGCTCCTCACTCAATGGGTGTTTTTTGGCGAAGGCTACAGGTTTCTTTAAAAAGAATCGCTCAATTTAGATTGAAATATTTTTTCAGAGGTCTCACGGTCTGTTTCCCATTTTAAAGCACAAACTCTATTCCAGAGTAATGAGGTCTTCGATATCCCTTAATATTTTTGGCCCAATATCAGGAATCTTCATCAGCTCAGATATTGCTTTAAAACCTCCATGGGTTTTTCGATACTCAATGATGGCTTTTGCGCGTTTTTCACCAATGTGGGGAAGTTGCATTAATTCAGTCATCGATGCCTCATTGATATTAATTGGACCTTTTAACCCCCTAACTTTTGCAAGCTCTTGCTTGTAAACCTCGTAGTGCCGCATTAGGTGATCTTTTGCTTTGATAAAGTTAGCAGGATCTATCCATTTTACCTGATGAACCCTCCCCAGAGCACTTTTCAAATGAGGAATATCAACCTCTCCAAGATGGTTATGATGGGGAAGATGACGGAGCTTCTTTCCATCATTATCAATTTCAATTGACGCAAATGCTGAATCCGGTAGACTCGCAATATAACGTTCGCTCCATGATTCAGCCATCGCTTGTGATATAATAAAGAAAAGAACGATGCCTACTATTTTGAAGTTAAATCTTTTATTAATTTTTAGTCTATGTGACGTTATCATTTCTCTCTCCACCTTTCGATCTTTTTATAATTCTTTGGAAAAAAACAACCTCCCTTATAAAATCTTATTACTTCTTCATTTGTTAAATGTCAAGAGCTTCACCCGACTTGCACGTCATAAGATCTTGGCCCATTGGAAGAGGTATTTTATGGAGAGTTCGACGCAAGACCTAAAAAGAGGTTATTGGTAAAGATCATCAAGGAATGATGTTTTGAATAAAATATGTTAGAAAGAAGATAAACAAATTAATGAGAGGCAAAGAGGGATGAAGGATTTAAAAAAGACACCACTAAATACATGGCATAAAGAGAATGGAGGCCAGATGGTGGAGTTTGCTGGCTGGGAGATGCCAATCTCCTATAAAAGGGGAATTATCGATGAACATTTGAGTACAAGGAAATATGGGGGACTCTTCGACATCTCACATATGGGAAGGTTCTTGATTTATGGAGAAGAGGCCATTCCTTTCCTACAACATGTAACTACAAATAATGTCCTGGCCCTTGAGCATGGCATGGCCCAGTACACCATGATTCAGAATGACTGGGGAGGTGCAATCGATGATGCATACCTCTATCGGCTGGACGAGGGCAACCTTCCCTCAGAGTCGAGGTACCTCCTCGTAGTCAATGCCTCAAACAAAGAAAGGGATTGGGAGTGGTTCAAAGATCATAAAAAGCGATTTAAAGGTCTGACCATAGAGGATAAGAGTGATGAGATTGCAATGATTGCCCTTCAAGGGCCGATGACAAAAGAGGTTTTGGAGAAGATCCTGATAGAAGGCCATTCAAAACTCCCTGATCCCTGGAGAAATCGATTACGGGTTTGTGAGATTGAAGGGGTCAGAGTTACAGTAACTATATCTCGAACAGGATATACGGGAGAACCAATATGTTTCGAACTCTTCTTAAAAAGAGAGAATATGAGGATTGTATGGGCAAGAATCCTTTCCGTTGGTGAAGAGAGGGGAATTGTTCCTGTTGGTTTAGGTGCAAGGGATACCTTGAGATTGGAGGCAGGACTTCCCCTTTACGGACATGAGATCGGGCTTGATAAGGAGGGGAAAGAAATTCCAATCTATGCCTCCCCATCAGCAACACTGGGAATCAGTTTTTCAAATTTAAAAGGTAACTTTATAGGCAGGGATGCATTGAGACATCAATTCGAAGAGCTCAAATTGAGGATGAGAGGCAACTATCTTCCCCCGAAGGAAAAACAGGTTGTTCCAAGGAGGATTATGCCCATCTCAATAATCAGCCAGGGGATAGCAAGGCAAGGCGATGATATATTTTTCGAAGGGAAATGCATAGGATATGTTACAAGTGGGACAATGGTTCCTTACTGGGTATTTACCGATGATGGAATCATGTCAGAGCCTACTGAAGAGAAGAGGATGAGGGCTATTGCACTCGCGTATATCGATTCTGAATTTGAGGAAGGCCAGAGGTTAGAGATCAGACAGAGGGGAAAGGCCCTTGAAGGATTGATTGTAGAAAGACATCTCTCGGGAGAGGCTCCACCTTATGCCCATCCAATACTTGTTAAGGAGAAAAGGGCCAGAAGTTATCAACCTTCGATAAATTTTAGTAAGACCACAGAGGATCTTATATCCCGAGCAATCAGGAACACCCAGTGGAGACAGAAAGAGACAATCAATTTAATTCCTTCTGAAAACACAACATCACCCTTTGTGAGACTTCTAACCATTATGGATCCATCAGGCCGATATGCCGAACACCGTCAGATAAAGGCCCTTGGAGAGAGGGATATATTCTACTACCAGGGAACGAAATGGATTGAGGAAGTGGAGGAGCTCGTCAAAGAACAGATGCGAAGCTTCCTAAGTTGTAAAGAAGTGGAGACCCGTATCATCAGTGGCCAGATGGCAAATACTTCGGTTTTTAGTGGATTGATGGACTACTTAAACCGTCTTGACAGAAAGAGTGAGCCCCGTCGAATTATGAAGGTAATCAACCATCACCTTGGAAGGGGAGGACATCTCAGCGCCCAACCTATGGGGGCACTAAAAGACTTTATTGCTATTGATCCAGTCACAGAGAGACCCGCAGCAATTCCATTTCCGGTTTTGAAGGACGATCCCTATCAGATTGACCTTGTAAAAACAAGAGAAATTCTGGAGTCGCAAAATCCTGAACTGATAATCTTTGGAAAGAGCATGGTAATATATAAAGAGCCTGTAAGAGAAATCTATCAGATGATCTGTGAAATGAAACCAAGACCTATCATCCTTTATGACATGGCCCATGTATTGGGTTTGATAGGTCCATACTTTCAAGAACCCTTTAAAGAAGGGGCCGACATAGTAACAGGTTCCACTCATAAGACCTTCTTCGGTCCTCAGAGGGGAATCATTGGAAGCAATATGGAGGAGGGAACAGAGTATGAAGACCTCTGGGAAGCCATTGTCAGGCGTGTCTTCCCGGGAAGTGTCTCAAATCACCATCTTGGAACACTATTAGGACTCCTCATGGCCACTTATGAAATGAATACCTTTAAATCAGAGTACCAAAAAGCAGTTATTCAGAATGCAAAGGCCTTCGCAAAGGCCCTTAAGGAAGAGGGGATGGCAGTTGAAGGAAATCCTGAGATAGGATTTACAGAGACCCATCAGGTGATAGTGAGGGTAGGCTATCAAAAAGGCCCTTTAATGGCCAATCGTTTAGAGGAGAACAATATTATTGTAAATTACCAATCTGCACCTGATGATGAAGCCTTCACCGCTGCAAGCTGTTTGCGGATGGGTGTTCAGGAGATGACCCGATTCGGGATGATGGAGGAAGATTTCTATCAATTGGCCGAATATATGAGTGAGATCATCCTTAATGGTCGACCTTTGGCCAAAGAGATTTCCCAATTCAGAAAAAGATTTACAGAGATGAGATACTGTCTGCCTGTAAAAGAAGCAACATCCCTAATTGCGAGGCTTATCGAAGAGATCTTATAGGTGAAGGGATTATATTTTACCAAAATTGAGCGATTTTTTAATAAAAGCCTTTCCGCCAAAGGCGGCCCCGCTTTGGGTGGATATTTATCAGTCGTTGCGTGGTAATCTCATAGATTCCTCGCTCCGCTCGGAATGACAATTTTGGAGAGATTGCTTCGCAATGACAATATAGAATCACTCAATTCAGGTTTTAACTATTTTTTAATCCCTCAGCACAATAACTTTTTTATATCGCAAAGAAATAATCTATTTGGATACCCACCTGAGATTGGATCCCAGACTGCATCGTTTACCAAAATATTAACATTTGCTCCTTTATCAGTTGGATTCCCCCAGCCAAAATCAATTGCTACAAGACCCTTAGGAACATCCTCTGTTATTCGGGCCTTAACCTGAATCCTACCTCTCGGAGACTTCACCTCCACCAAATCTCCCTCCCCGATTCCTCTAAGGTTTGCATCTTCAGTATTCACCATAATAAGGGGATCTGGATATATCCTCCTTAAGGGAATCAGGTTTCTAAATTTCGTATGGACAAACTCTGAGGGTTTTCTACTGGTTCCCATGAGTCTATAATCTTTTGATAGTTCAGGATTTGTCTCATGACATTCTGCTGGATAGTGAAATGATGGTAGTGCTCCATAATTATATTTCTTAAACCTTTCGGAGAAACACTCTACCTTTTTCGTAGGTGTCTGAAAGCCCTCCTTTTTATATTTCTCATAAACCATAGGTGGAGTAATATAAATTATATGATTGTTTTTTAGATCATTAAGGCTCACACGAGAAGGAGCTAAAACAAAATCTATCCATTCCTCTGTATTACGAAATGGATAATCCTTTTCAAGCCCCATCCTTCTTGCCAATTCATATTCAACTTCAAATACAGATCGAGATTCTCCAACAGGTTCCATAACCTTCTCGCGTAGGGCAACATATCCTCCTCGACTGCTCGAATATGCCCTGTAGTCAATCCTCTCAAAATCTGATGAAGATGGGAGGATGAGGTCTGCAATCTCAGTGGTTGCGGTTGGAAAGATATCGAAGACCATTAAAAATTCTAAATTCTTTAGTGCTTTTTGGGTTCTTTCCTGATTTGCCTGAGCGAGAACAGGATTACTGTGATGCACTATCATCGCCCTGGGTCGCTCAGGATCTTCCCTCAGAAGGTAATCCTTAACAGCAGGAAAAGAACAGCTTGGAAATAGAGGAAATTCCTCCAGGCCAATTCTCTTCTTTTCCGAAACGATTGTTGGGAGTAATCTTTGTGGAGCAAATGGAAAGAAGACGTTTCCACCAGGTTTATCAATATTACCTGTGAGGGCAATGAGCATACAAATTACCCTGACCGTATCAACCCCATTTGTATGCATATCGAGGCCATTTCCGTCAAGGATAAGAGCTCCTTCTGTTTTGGCATAGAGTCTTGCAAGTTCCTTTATTTGATCAGCAGGGACAGATGTTATTTTCTCTGCCCACTCGGGGCTCATTGTCTCCACATGTTTTTTTATCTCTTCAAATCCAATCAGCCACTGCCCAACGAACTCCTCGTCATAAAGATCCTCATTGATGATCGTATGTATCATAGAGAGTCCTAAAGCTGAATCAGTCCCTATCTTTGGATGAATCCAAATATCTGCAAAAGAAGCAGTCTCGGATCGAATTGGATCGATAACAACGATCTTTGCACCCTTATCCCGGGCCCTCGGGATAATTTTATTGTAACCATCATAGGATGCATAACAGCAGAATCTTGTAGTATTAGCAGGGTTTACGCCCCAGAAGATGATCAATTTAGAATTTTCATAGTCAGGTTCAGGCCTTCCGCCAAAGGCATCCACAAAGGCCACAAGCCTTGGAACATGGCAGAGGTTACTAACACCAGAAAGGTTTGGTGAACCATATACACCCATGAATTGTAAAAACCCATCCCGTGCCTCATAGGTCACAGGAGCCCCTGAAAATCGAACCAAACTTTCTGGCCCATATTCCTCCCTTATCTTTATTAGCTTCTCTGAAGCTAAATCCAAGGCCTCATCCCAAGAGATTTTAACAAATCCTCCCTTAGTCTTCTTTAAGGGAAATCTCAACCGATCCTCTGACTCTACCAGTGCTTTTATCCCCTGAGCCTTCACACATAGATGACCCCTGTTTACTGGATGATCAGGATCACCCTCTATCTTCTGGATCTTCCCATTTTGAACATGAATAATTAGACCACAACTTGTATGACAAAAACCACAGATAGACCTTACAATTTTCTCTGCCATATTAATCCTCTAATTATTATGGAATTGTTTCATATTTTTTGAAAGGGTAATAATAGATGAGTCTATTAAAAAGTAAATAGATGAATACCTCCTGTAACATAGATCTCGCTTCCTGTAATATAACATGCCCCCTCTGATGCTAAGAACAAAATAACGTTGGCAATCTCTTCAGGTTGGGCAGAGCGGCCAAGGACTGTCCGTTTCTCTATGCGCTCCCGCACCTTTTGGTCCAGCATCTCATAGGCTTCGGTCTTCACAACCCCGGCTACGATGCTATTGGCTGTAATATTATACCTACCACCTTCAAAGGCAATAGACTTCATAAGGCCCAGCACACCACTCTTTGTGGCAGAATAACTCCCCTGACCAAACCCTCCCATCACTCCAGCCGCAGAGGACATTGTAATTACCCTTCCCCATCTCTGTTCCTTCATCCCCGTGAAGCAAGCCTTTGTAACGTAATATGTTCCAGTAAGATTAACATTTATATCCCTTAACCATAAATTGTCATCCATCTTTTCTATGATTTGAATATTATCGAGGCATGAGGCGTTGTTAACCAATATGTCTACATTCTTCCATGTAGCCTGAATATCCTCGATCATCTCTTTTACCTGCTCTAACTTTGTGATGTCGCAGGTGTATGCCCGGGCAACCCCCCCTGCCTTCTCTATTTCAGAAACCACTCTCTGGTTTCCCTCCGAATTAACATCACAAATGGCCACTCGACACCCTTCAGAGGCAAACTTCAATGCATCTACCCTTCCCAAACCCCTTGCCCCACCTGTTATTAAGACAACCTTCCCATTAATCCCTAAATCCATCCCCAACACCTCTAATATTCATCTATAAAATCCTATTTAAAAAGAAATGATTTAGACTAAAATTATGTTTAAGATTTCCATCTATCCTTTTCCAGTTTCTTTAATTCATCTGCTCTCATCTCCCGCCTTAATATCTTTCCAACCTTTGTCTTGGGTAACATATCACGAAATTCTATGTATTCAGGAACCTTATATGGAGCAAGTTTCTCCCTGCACCATCTCATCAGGTCATATCCACTTACACCCTTAATATCTTCTTTTAATACGACAAATGCCTTTATTCTCTCTCCAAGTCTTTCGTCAGGAATTCCCACAACACAGGAAGCTATCACTGCAGGATGTTCCTGCAAAACAGTCTCTATCTCTGAGGCAGCCACCCGATAACCCTTATGTTTAATCATATCTGCCGATCTATCGAGGAAGAAGAGCCTTCCATCCTGGTCTATCCGCACAATATCGCCTGTTCTATACCAGATCCTTCCTTCCAGATTAACAAAACATTTTTCTGTCTCATCTGGCTTATTCCAATAAGAAGTTACCATATTATCTGAAGAGACCAGTAATTCTCCTGGGTCGCCTGGAGAAACAGGTTGTAAGGTTTCGGGGTCAATAAGCTTAACCTTTTTAGTTGGTAGTATTCTCCCCGCACATCCTTCAGGCAGATTCTCATTTATATAAGTTAAAGAAACAGCAGCACCTGTCTCTGTAGCACCATATCCCTGGCAAATATGGATACCAAACCTCTTTATCCATCTATCACTTATTTCGAGGGGCAATACATCTCCTGCGCAGAAGCAATATTTTAGAGATTTTAAATTATAATAATCAACTCTATCGTGCTCAAGGATATTTCGATAAAATGTTGGAACTCCAAAAATACTCTTTATTTTATATCTCTCAATATGATCAAATGCACCATCCAAATTCATCCTGGCCAATAGAACCAATGTATCCCCTGAAAGCATAGCACCGAGCATCACAACTCCACCAAGAACATGAAACATGGGGGCAGACTGAAGTGCTATATCCTCACCCCTTGGGATCTCGGATTCACTCATACTCCTTTGCCATGGTATGGCTTCTTTCAACAGAAGGTTATTTGATAAAGGCACTCCCTTAGGAAGTCCAAGTGTTCCTCCTGTATAATACATCTGGCATATATCTTTACCTTGCCTCTTCAAGGATGGTAAAGGTGAAGGTGATGTTTTTATTAATGACTTAAAATTATAGATATTCTTTCCCCGGCTAACCCTTCCTTCAGGAATTCTGTTAAAGGCCTTGCCAATAAATCTCTTCCATCCTGGTAAAAGCTCAACCATTGTGGTGACAATGACTCTCTTTAAAATGGTCTCTGGGAGAACTTCTGTAACATATCCAAAATTTGTGTCGAGACAAAAGATGGTCTCTGCCCCACTGTCATTTACAATATATCTCAGATCACGTGGGGTATAAATAGGGGTGATTGGAACAGGTATACTTCCTAAACGCTGAAGTGCTAACCATGAAATTATCCACTGGGGAAGGTTAGTTAAATAAATGATAGCCCTATCCCCCTCACCTAATCCCATGTGGTGAAGTGAAGTGGCCAGTCTTTCAGCTGCATTTTTTAACTCTGAATATGTCCATTCATTTCCTAAATAAATTAAGGCCCTTTTCTCAGGAAACCTTTCTACTATATCATTGAAGGCTTCCCACATATTTTGTGCCTCTATCTCCACTGACACTTCTAAACCCTTAAACCCCAAAATACGCAGCCCTCACTTCTGGATTATCTATAAGCTCCCGACCTGTCCCGGAGAGGACAGGGACACCGTTCTCTATAACCCATCCTCGGGATAGAATTGGTAAAAGGGGCCTCGCAAATTGTTCTGTAATCAGCACAGTCACTCCCCTTTCCCGAATATCTCTAATTGCCTTTACAAGATTGGCCTGAAGTGCCGGGCTTAAACCTAACAAAGGTTCGTCCAGAAGTAACAGCTTCGGCTTTGCCATTAATGCCATCCCTATAATAAGCATCTGCTGTTCCCCACCGCTCAAAAGACCTGCCCTTCTCTTTCTTAATTCCTTTAAAGGTGGAAATACCTGAAATACTAAATCAATGCCCTCATCCATCTCGGAAGTCTTACGGAGGTGTGCCCCTATCTTTAAGTTTTCTATCACATCACTTTCTGGGAAGATAGGATGTCTCTCACGTGCCAGAACAATACCCTTCTCCACCCTGTAGCGAGGTTTCATATAAGTAATGTCTTCTCCACTAAATATTATTTCACCAACAATTGTGATCCTTTCGCCACCCCGCCTCATCTCCTTTACCTTTAAATCGAGGATAAGGCCTGAGATGGTGTCCATAAGAGTACTCTTTCCGGCACTATTAGATCCTAAAACCCCAACGATCTCACCCCTAAGTATCTCGAGGCTTAGGTTGTTTAGAGCGAGGGCATTCTCATAAAAGACCATAAGATTTTTAACTTCAAGCATTTTGGATAGCCTCTTCTAATTCAACTTCACTTCCGAGGTATGCCTTTTTGACCTCTTCACTCTCCATCACTTCTCGGGGATTTCCTTCAGCAATCTTTCTTCCAAAATTTAAGACAATCACACGATCAACGATTCGGAAAAGCTCTCTCAATCTATGTTCAATCATCACGACTGTCTTACCTTCTTCTTTAAGTCTTTCTATGATGGGAAGGGTGCTCGCCACCTCTGACATACTCATTCCTGAAAAGAGTTCATCGAGGATCAAAATATCAGGTCGCATCGCCATACAGCGTGCCAGCTCCATCCTTTTCAGATATCCATGGGGTAAGGTATTGGCCATTTTGTAAGGCACAAAAGAATCCCTCTCAAATCCTACCTCTTCGAGAAGGTCAACTGCTACCTCATCCCTTTCACCAAACCTCCCTCCTCTAACCTGTTTCATTACCCTTGGAGAGCGAAGGGGTATAATCATATTTTTAAATGCTGGGAGTTGAAAGGGCCTTACCATTTGAAAAGAGCGAACAATACCAAGGTTGGCGATCTCATAGGGCATAAGACCGGTTATCTCCTTTCCCCTGTAAAAGACCTTTCCTGAATCTGGTTTTGTAAAACTTGTAATCAGATTTACCAAAGTGGTTTTCCCTGAGCCATTTGGACCAATAATTCCAAGGGATTCCCCTTGTCGGAGGTGAAAGCTAATATTCTCCACTGCCACCACCCCTCCAAACCTTTTGCTCAAACCTTCGACCCGAAGTAAGAGATTATTCCCCATCACCCTACTCAATCCTTGCCAATCTTTCAAACTGATGATATTTCCTCTGTATATAATGAAATATCCCTTCAGGTAATCCAACAACAAAGATTACCAGAGTAAAGCAGTAAAAAACTATTCTGAGAGTTCCAAAGGCACGTAGCGCCTCTGATATGGGAACCAAGATAAAGGCACCCAAGGTGGTCCCTGCAAAAGTCCCAATGCCTCCTACCACAGCACTGGCAAGGGGTAGAAGGGAAAGGTCCAGAGCGAAAGAAGGCATGCCAGCAAATCTATAGACATGGGTCATCAAAGCCCCGGCAAATGCTCCTGCAGTGCTTCCAATGAGGAGTGCCTCAGCCTTATATCTATAGATATTTACGCCACTGCTCATTGCTGAGCGGTCATTATCTCTGATTCCTTTAAAAACAAGACCATAGTCCGTACTGATTAATCTACGGAAACTGAAAAGGCAGAAGAGGAGGGCAAAGATGGCAAGGTATACCTCAACCCATCTGTTAGGAAAAGGACTCAATCCACTTAAACCTTCAATACCTCCAAAGATTCCAGTTGCCTCAATAATCCTGATAGACATCAATGGGAGGACGAGGGTAATCATCGAAAAGTATATCCCCCTCAATCTCAACACAGGTAAAAGAAGAAGTGTGCTGATAAATCCTCCGCCCAATCCTGCAAGTGGTATTGTAATAATAATTGGCAACCCAAAATAGTGATTGAGGGCACCTGTTATGTAGGCTCCTAAACCATAGAATAAGGCCTGTCCCAAAGAGACCATACCTGCAGATGCGATCAAATCCCAACTTAATGCGAGTATGGAAATCACACAAGATGTAAGGATTACCTTTGTCCAATAGATATTCAAGAAGAAAGGGAGGATGAGAAGAACAACAATCGGCAAGACCCTCGGAAATAACAGGTAAATTATTTCTCTGAATGAAGCGATAGCAAAAATATCATCTGACCTGACCTTTATTCCTCTATCAAGTCTTTCAATACGGTAATGAATGGTTTCTTTCTTTGTCATCCCTGACCTTGATATCAGACTCTTTCTTCAAGCTCCTTATACTTCCCAAATAATCCGGAGGGTTTTATTAAAAGTATTGTGATAATTGCTCCCAGTGCAACAACCATGATTAGATGTGGAGAAATATATGTTGCAGTAATTACCTGAGCATATCCAAGGATAAAACTTCCGACAATAACACCCAGGATGCTTTCTAATCCTCCAATTATTCCAACCGCCAGTGCAAAGATTAAGACATTTGATCCCTCTTCAACCATAATAATAGAAAGCGGCATAAGGGTAACCGAGGCTACTGCTCCCAAGGCTGACCCAAATGCTAAACTGAGCATGGCTGTCCAGTCAGATTCCACACCAAAAGAAAGGGCAGTACGTTCATTCTGGGCTATTGCCCTGAAACTCCGACCAATCTTTGTGAAGCGTGTGAAGAGATAGATAAATATGACCAAACCCATACCCATAATTACTACTATCAGGCGTTGATAATCTATTACCTCCCCCATTATTTCTAAATAACCCTCTACAAAACGGGGGAGCTTAAAACCATAGCCTGTGAGTCCAGACAACCTGAGGAGTTCCAAAATACCAACCCCTAATGCAAAAGTTGCAATAACCTCAGATAGAACCTGTCCTCTTACACGAAGCAGTACAACCCAGTAAATCAGTCCTCCGAGTAATGCTGTGGTCAAAACAGAAATGATTATTGCCAGGAAATAAGGTAGACCTATGGCGTTAAGGAGTTGCCAGGTTAAGTAGGCACTAAATATATATAAGGCACTATAAGCGAAGTTGGCTATTCCGCTAACGCCAAAGGTAAAGCTTAAACCAATTGCCATCAGGGCAAGGGTTACGCTACTGATTAGCCCATATATCAGTACAGCCATTATGATCCTATTTTTTCCACCATGGAGGAAGCTGAATTTTTCCTTCGGCTATTGTCTCAGGATATACTATCACTCTCTTGCCTGGCTTTTGCCATTGGACGTTAACAATCATAGCTGTTTCCTTAGGATTGGTTCCAAAAACAACCTGATGATCCTTTCCAAATCTTATCCTTCCTATAACACCTTCCCTATCTGTTGTCTCAATGGCTTTGACAAGCTTATCTGCATCGAGGCTACCTACTCGTTCAATAGCATCCTTTAAGACATATACAGCATCATAGGCCGGGCCCTGACCATGAGAACCACCCAGGGGTTTCCCTGTTCTTTTCTTAAACTTATCGTGGAATTCTATGGATTTTGGGATAGCCTTAACAGGAACGATCCCTGCTTCAAGGGTATTGACCACCCCCTCAACTTTTCCTTTGTATAGATCCCATATATCCTCACCCCCAAGAGGTGGTAGAATGCCTGTAAGAAGGGCTGGTATCTTCATCGCACGCCATTGGTCAGCCATGATGGCAGCCTCAGGTCTACTGCATACAAAGGTTATTACCTGTGCGCCAGTAGATTTGACCTTGGATAAAGAAACAGAAAAATCTGAGATTCCTTTAGGAAAGGTTTCGTGCATGGTAACCTGCCAGCCATTTTCCTTGTACCACTTTTCTGATAAACCCCCAATCGCCTTTGCCCACAAAGCCTCCTCGGTCAAGATATAGCTTTTCTTAAAGCCAAATTGTTTGCCGATAAGCTCCAAACCCTTAATATAGCAGCCAACAAAATAGACTGAATTATAACAGAGGCGAAAATTATACTTATAATCATCGTATTTTTGAAGTATCTTTTCCTGGAATTTTGGACTCATGGCGATCGTTGCAAGGTTTGGTATTTTGTATTTAGCCGTGATGTCCATACCTGCCAATGTGGCCTCTGAGGAATAAAAGGATACCAATATTGCATGTGGTTTTTGCTCTAAAATGAGCTTTTCATAGGCCATGAGGGCTTCGCTTACAGCCATTCCTGGTTCCCCATCCCTTGTATCGATTGAGACAACTTTAAAAGGACGCTTTACACCACCCACATTGACTCCACCTGCAGCATTGATCTCTTCCACAGCCATCTCTACCGCTTCTTTCGATTGTTGGGGTTCTATGATTACCATAGAAGAAGGAATCCCAAGAATTATAGGTTCAGCCGCAGTGGCCACAGATGACCTTCCATAAAGAACAGATAAAATGCCTACCATCCCCAAGAAAAATATTAAAACCCACCATATCCTACATTTCATAAATCTCGCTCCCTTTCATTAATTTTAAGCTCAATTATATTTAATGGATTTTTATTGTCAAGCAATTTAATTGAGCTCTGAAAAAATGCATAATCTTCCCATCACCCTCTCCTCAATGAGGCTATGTCGTAATGAGGTGTATGCCATATTTGTCATTCCGAGCCTCCTTTTTCTGTCATTCCGAGCCTCCTTTTTTGTCATTCCGAGCGAAGCGAGGAATCTATAGAATTCAAACCCTTATAAAACATAGATTATTCGGCTAAAGCTTCAGAATGACATTGCGACAAAGTCTCAATACATGGGGAGGGCTTTAGGGTGTAAATGCATATATACAAGCCTGATTCCAATTTATTTTAATTTTCTTGATTTTTTTATAGAATCCTGTAGAAATATATTTATCTTTACCATTTTATAAAGGAGGAAGAAGATGGATATTTGGAAAAGACTCAGCCTTTTGATAATTAACCTTATGGTATTTCTTCTCATCAATTTTGGATGTTCAAACACCCCGAAGGCAATTGATCGTTCTATCCCTGGGCCTCAGGTGATTGTTCAACCCGATTCTATCCGACTTGGGGTTGTTAAATTGAGGGATACAAATATTGTTTTTGAAGGATCAGGGTTTAGCCCTAAGACAGGAGATTCAGTATTGATAATTCTTACAGGACCTAAAGAAACCAGAGTGATTGCAGCAGAGGCTCCGATAAAACCCGATGGAACCTTCAAGGCCACTGTCACTGTTTTAACAAAGATGATGGAATTCTTAAAGGCAGATATAAAAATGGATGAGAATTTTCAGCAAATCGTTGTAATCAAGGAACTACCAATCCCTGAGGGAATCTATACGGTAAAGGTAATGAGCATGCTTTCAAAGCAGACAGCAGAAACGGAGTTGACTGTAAAGGGTCCAAATTTAATAGATCGCCTAAAAGACTTTATCGGGAAACTAACAGGAAAGATTCAATACAAATAACTTAATTCGTTGTCATTGTTGTTGAGAATTGTTATTATATTATCGAAATGAATATTATGGGGATTATTGAAATCATTAGGAATACAGAGTCTAATCTAAAGAAACAACTTCTTATGGTCGGACTCATTACGAATTTACTGGAGAAGCAAGGTAAAAAGTCCCCTGTCATTATTGGTGGCTGTGCCCTATCCTATTATTCGCGAGAAGTCTATTTCACTTCAGATATAGACTTAGCTTATACCGATAGGGAGGCACTGGATGGTGTCCTTAAAAATATTGGTTTTGAAAAAAAAGGCAGATACTGGATTCATGATGAATTAAAAATGGCCATCGAGGCACCAGCCTCTACTCTCCCAGAGGAGGAAGCTCCTCTGGAGATTGTCGAGATTGGAGAAGGACTCCATTGCACGATTATTGGAATAGAAGACCTTATCATTGACCGTCTGAATGCATTTAAACATTGGAAATCCGAGATAGACGGCGAAATGGTAGAACTTTTGATGAACCGATATTTTGACGAAATCGATTGGTCTTATCTCGAGAAGAAGGCCTCAAAACCAGAGAATGATACCTTAGTGGAGCTTAAAGATTTAAAGGGTAAAGTTCAAGCATGGAAAGAAGGGTAAAAAGATTTGAAGACCTATCACCAATAGAATTTTTACTCCTGAGAGAAAAACTCGGAATAAAAAGATACAGGAAAACAAGAAAAAGAGATGAAGAGGAAAGGAAGATTCTTTTAAAGCTCAATTTGGAGAAGATCAAAGAAAAAGAGAAGGATGATTTTATTCTATTGGGATTCAGGAGAAGAAGGGTTAATATCGTTCCAAAAAATAAATTTAATTATATTGAGGAATGGGTTCAGTAATTAGTCCAATTTAAAATTCTAACCTTTCCACAATTTTACTAAACTTGGAGTCTTGACTCAATCTTTCTATTCCGCTGTCAGATTAAATTTTGAAGGGTCTTTCAATATTCTATTGACATAGGCACAAAAAGTATAAAAATCTTCAAGTTCTTCTTGAATGATATGATAGATTTCCTCCTCTGAGATCTCTCCATAAAAATGGACCATTCGATTTCTATAACCAGCCATTTTTGTAAGTTGATTCAGGGCAAAATCATTAGGAATCATTTTGTGTTTCTCCAAAAGTCTTGGAATGTCTTTATAAGAGGAAGGCCTGGCCCCCGGAATTCTTGATAGGATATGAGACCCTATATCCATGACCGCCTCAATTGCCCTATGAAGGTCGTAAAAAGCGATTCGAAAGTTATCGGAGTTTGAATGGAATTCTTCTAATGAAACCCCTTTGAATCTCTCGAGGCTTCTTAAAGACTCTTCTATATAAGCAATTCTGGTTTGCAGCAATTCGCGATTAAGTGGAACCCTGACTCTATTTTTAGGCATATCTTTCCATTCCGATTCGGTCAAAAAAATCTAAGAAAGTCCTGAAATCAAGATATTGATTTACAACTTTATATTCATAATCAACGGTCATTTTAGGATTTTCTTCGTAAAGAACCTTACCTTCTTTAATGACAGCATACTGAAAAGAGAGGGGGGCCTTTTGTAAAAAAACTATATCTATTTTTGATTTTGGATACAATTCTGAAAATAATTGATATAAGACGTTGTATAAAACCCGGGTGTCTGCACTCATAGGTAAGCTTTTCAGAACCACCCCAATATCTACGTCACTTAATCTATTGGCTCTACCTGTAACTTTTGAACCGAAGAGATATACAATGGAAATCCCTAATTGCCTAAATTCCTCTTTAAATTTTTTCTTCATGTCATATTAATATACCAAGAAGAAGATAGATGTCAATGATGCGTAATTTATGAAAAGAGATTGGGGAATTAAATAGAACCTGGGGTTTTGCGACGCCTTTTTTCGGCTGCCTTGAGCCGGGCTAAAGAACGTCGAAGGGCTGCTTCAGCAGAGGCTGCCTCTACACTCAGGGGAGCGGCCTTCATCGTCTCCTGGGCACGTCTTCGGGCCTCCTCTGCACGGGCAATATTGATTTCATCACCCCTTTCGCAGGCATCTGCAAGAATTACCACCTTATCAGGTCGAACTTCAAGAAAACCGCCACTGACGGCAAAGAATTCCTCTTCCTTATTCTTCCTTATCATCAAGTCCCCTGGCTGAAGCATGGTCATCAGTGGGGCATGGTGGGGAAGTATTCCAAGCTGACCTTCTACCCCCCAGGCTACAAGTGCATCAACATCATCCGAGTATACCATTCTCTCTGCTGTTACAATCTCTAATCTGAATGTAGCCACAATTACCCTCTCATCTTTTTTGCCTTCTCCACTGCCTCATCAATTGTCCCAACCAAATAGAAGGCCCCTTCAGGAAGATCATCATGTTTGCCCTCGAGAATTTCCTTAAATCCCCGAACCGTCTCATTTATGGGGACATATTTACCCGGAATACCTGTGAAATGTTCTGCTACATGGAAAGGCTGAGAACAGAATCTCTGAATCTTTCTCGCCCTCGCTACAATGAGTTTATCTTCCTGACTCAACTCCTCTATACCAAGAATTGCGATGATGTCCTGAAGCTCTTTATATCTCTGCAGTGTTGCCTGCACCCCACGTGCAACTCTATAATGTTCCTCTCCCACTATCCTCGGATCGAGTATTCGAGATGTAGATGCCAGTGGGTCTACAGCCGGATAAATTCCTAACTCAGCAATGGAGCGCTCCAGGGCAACAACAGCATCGAGGTGCCCATAGGTTGCAACAATACCAGGATCACTGTAATCATCAGCAGGCACATAGATTGCCTGGAAAGAGGTAATTGAACCCTTCTTTGTTGTTGTAATCCTCTCCTCGAGTTCTCCCACATCTGTTCCCAAAGTGGGCTGGTAACCAACTGCAGATGGCATTCTGCCTAAAAGGGCAGAGAGTTCCATATTTGCCAGCACATATCGATAGATATTATCAACGAAAAGAAGAACATCCTGTCCCTCAATATCTCGGAAATATTCTGCGATGGTTACACCTGTGAGGGCAACCCTTGATCTCACGCCAGGGCTTTCATTCATCTGCCCGAAGACCATGACCGTCTTATCCATAACACCAGATCTCTGCATCTCCAGCCAGAGGTCATTTCCCTCCCGAGACCTCTCGCCAACCCCTGCAAAAACAGAGAATCCACCGTGTTCAGCCGCAATATTTCGAATCAGCTCCATAATAATAACTGTCTTACCAACACCTGCTCCACCATAGGCACCGATCTTTCCCCCTCTCGTAAAGGGAGTGATAAGATCCATTACCTTCAAACCTGTCTCGAGCATCTGGGGAACTGTTTCCTGTTCGGTCAATGGGGGAGGAGGTCTATGGATGGGCCACCTCTCATCGGTTTTTACCTCACCAAGACCATCAATAGGTTCTCCAAATACATTGAAGAGACGACCCAGTGTAGCCCTTCCCACAGGCACGGTGATTGGTGTTCCCATATCAATAGCTTCAGCTCCCCTTGCCAATCCATCGGTGGCTGTTAAGGCAATACCTCTGACCCAGTTATTCCCTATATGGGCTTGAGCTTCTACAATCACCTTTTCTCCATTCATTGGAATAACGATTCCATTATAAATGGCCGGAAGCTCATCTTGTGGAAATTCCATATCTACCACAGTGCCTATGACCTGGACAACTTTCCCCTTAGCCATTTCTTAGCTCCTTGTTTATAAAATGATGTATCCCTCTGCTCGTGACCCATCTCTTTAAATAAAAGATTCTATCTTTTTAAAGAATGATTGCTCATAAAGTCAATGCCTCTGCGCCTCCACTGATATCACAGATCTCCTTTGTTATCATTTCCTGTCTTGCCTTATTCAGGGAGAGGGTTAATGTCTTTATCAGTTCTTCTGCATTGTCACTTGCGTTTCGCATAGCAACCATCCTGGCAGACTGTTCACTTGCAATCAATTCAAGTATTGCATGATATATCTCCATCTCCACAAATCGTGGCAGGATATCATTTAGAACTGTAAAGGGATCGGGTTCATAGATATACTCTGCTACCTGTCCTGGTGGAAGTTTTGCAGGTTCAACAGGAAGTAAAACTTCAATGGTTGGTCTCTGCACCATTGTGCTTATAAACTTTGGATAGGCGAGATAGACCATATCCACCTGTCCAGAGCTATAATCATCTATCACAACCCTCGATATGGGCATGGTATCGAGCATGGTTGCCCTATCACTGATTCCCATAAACTCTGCACGAACATCGAGTTTTGATATACGTGCAAATGCCCTTGCCTTACGTCCCACCGTAATCATAACAACAGGAACATTCTGAGAGATGACAAATTCACCTACCAATCTATTCAAATTTGTATTCAGTCCTCCACACAATCCTCGATCAGTTCCGATATGAACGATGGCAATCTTTTTAACCTCCCGTCTCTCAAGTAGAGGAATAATCTTTCCCCTCACACGGGGCTCAATGGAAAGGTCTGAGATTACCTGGTGAATCTTTTCTGAATAGGGTCTACCTGCGAGGGCCCGCTGTTGCGTCCTTCTCATCTTAGCGGTTGCCACCATCTCCATGGCACGGCAAATCTTGACAGTTCCCTGAACACTCTTTATACGACGGCGTAATGCCTGAACACTTGGCATAACCAGACTCTCAAGGATTTACTTCTTTCTTGTATTCTTTAATGGCCGATTTTAAGGCCTCTTCTGTTTCTGCGCTAAGCTCAAACTCCTTATTAATCCTATCTTCTATCTCGGGATGATTCCTCTCCATAAAGCGATGGAAATTTTCCTCCCAGGATATGACTTTATCAACAGGAATATCGTCAAGATAACCATTTGTTACTGCATAGAGAATGCTCACCTGTTTTCCTAAGGACATGGGAACATACTG
>JBBITW010000017.1:0-7077 GCA_037440525.1 Deltaproteobacteria bacterium | reverse complement strand
TTCCCCCGCTCTAATTGATCTCTTGTGGCCTTATCCAGTTCTTCACTTCCAAACTTGGCAAAGGCCTCAAGTTCACGAAACTGTGCAAGCTCCAGTCTAAGCCTTCCTGCTACCTGCCTCATTGCCTTTCGCTGAGCCGCACCACCAACCCGTGAAACTGACAATCCAACATTTATGGCCGGCCTTATCCCTGCGTTGAAAAGGTCAGGTTCAAGGTATATCTGACCATCTGTAATTGAGATAACATTTGTAGGAATATATGCAGAGATATCCCCAAGCTGTGTCTCGATGACGGGCAGAGCTGTTAGTGATCCCCCTCCATATTTGCGGGAGAGCTTAGCCGCCCTCTCAAGAAGCCTGCTATGGAGATAAAATATATCCCCTGGATACGCTTCTCTACCTGGAGGACGACGAAGGAGGAGAGAAAGCTGACGATATGCCCATGCATGTTTGTAGAGATCATCATAAAGGATCAGGGCATCCTTTCCCTGCTCCATAAATTCTTCACCGATAGCACATCCTGCATATGGAGCGATATACTGAAGTGGAGCAGGATCCGAAGAATCAGCCTCTACCACGATTGTATAATCCATAGCCCCATATTTCTCAAGAGTCGCTATGGCCTGAGCGACCTTAGATGTCTTCTGGCCAATTGCAACATAGATACAGATTAGATTTTGACCCTTTTGTGCAATGATTGTGTCAAGGCATATGGCCGATTTACCTGTAAAACGATCCCCAATGATTAGCTCACGCTGCCCCCTGCCAATGGGGATCATACTATCGATCGCCTTAATCCCTGTCATCACAGGGGTATTAACAGGTTCCCTCTTTGTCACATCAGGTGCAACCCTTTCTATTGGACGGGTCTTTGTAAACTTTATAGAACCCTTTCCATCAAGTGGACGACCAAGTGGGTCAACAACCCTTCCAATGAGTTCATCCCCTACTGGGACCTCGATGACCCTGCCTGTAGCCCTTACCTCATCTCCCTCTTTGATCTTGCTGTAATCACCGAGGATCACCGCCCCTACATTTTCCTCTTCGAGGTTTAAAGCAAGACCTGTGATTTCGTGGGGAAATTGAAGCAGTTCATTATAGGCTGCATCACTTAACCCATGGATTCGGGCAATACCATCTCCAACCTCCACCACGGTCCCGATATTTGTAACTGAGACAGTAGCGCCAAAACGCTCAATCTGTTCCTTGATTACAGCAACAATCTCTTGCTCTCGGGTTGCCATTTTAAATCCCCTCTTATATTTTTGGTTTAACCCTTATTGCCTACCAGCTTCAATTAAATTCTTCTTCAGGGCTTCTAACCTTTGACGGATGCTCCCGTCTATCAGTTTATCGCCTACTCTTGCGATAAACCCTCCGATAATTGCAGGATCAACCTGACCATCCATCAAAACCTTGCGCTTTACTATCTCGCCTAATCGACGGGATACCTCCTCCCTTTCCTCATCGTCCAGATGGAAGGCTGTGATCACCTTAGCCCTTTCAACTCCATTATGGTCATCGAGAAACTTATTAAAATTTTGAAGGACCTTGTGAGCGATCCTCAGAAGACCTTTTTCAATAAGAAGAAGTGCCAGGTTAAAGACAAGTGGGTTAATCTCGCCCAGTTGCTTTTGAAGAATAGACTTTTTGACGTCAAAGGGAATTCTCGGGTCTTGAAGAATTGCCATGAATTCTTCTTCTTTGGTTAAACTGGCAATCTTCTCAAGCCCCTTTTGCCAGTCATCAAGCTCATTACGTTCCAATGCAATCTCAAAAGCAGCCTTAGCATATCGTTTACCGGAACTTATTTTTGGCATCTCTCAAATCAACCCTTCTTGATAAATGCACTCTCCTTTAATGTCTCCTCAATTAGCCTTCGATGCCTCTCTTTATCGAGGCTCTCCCTTATTACCTTTTCAGCTGCCTTAATAGAGATATCCACAAACTCACGGCGGAGATTATCGATGATCTTATTTCTCTCCAGCTCTATCTCTGATCGAGTCTTCTCAATTATCATCTGGGCCTGTCTGGTTGCTTCCTGCCTTGACTCCTCCTTCAATCGTTCTCCTGTCTGAAGAGCCTGGGCAATGATGGCCTGGGCTTCCTGGCGACCTTTGTCAATCTCCTTCTGCACTTCTATTTTTGCTTTTTCATATTCCTGTTTGGTCTCCTCAGCCATTTCCATTGCCTCTTTTGTTCTTCGTGCCCTCTCGTCAAGCATCTTCAGGACTGGTTTATAAAGAAAGAGACGAAGGAGAACAAAGAGGATAATAAAATTAACAACGAAAACAACCAATAACGGTAGATTAATACCTAAACTGGCAAAACCTTCCATCTTATCCCCTTGAATTTATCCATTCCGAGCCGAAAAAATTAATCTTTAGAAGAATCATCCTCGAAGAATTAAAAAAGTTATCAGCCCGAAAAAAGAGAAGATTAATACAGTAATTGTGACAATGATGACCACTAAACTTCCGGGTAATCCACCTTCTCCCATCTTTTTCCCTCCTTATTTTACAACCATTGCCAGAATGATACAAACGATCAAGACATAAATCCCGATGGCCTCAGCGAGCGCTCCGATTAAAATCATGTTGGTGAGGATTGCCCCTCGAGCTTCAGGATTTCGGCCAAGGGATTGCATGGCTGAAAAACCAATTAATCCCAAGGCCAATGCCGGCCCGAAAAAACCCAGACCTGCTGCTAAGCCAATGACTAACATCTTCATTACCTCAGGTGTCATTTACAGCCCTCCTTTCATTTTTATTAATGTTCTTCTTCATGTGGTGATACAGCGATTGTTCCAAAAACCAGTGTTAAACCGGAAAAGATCAGAGCCTGAATTAATCCAATCAACAGCTCTAAACTATAAAAGGGTATAGTAAAGACTAAAGGGATCAAAAAACAGGATACTAAAATCAGGATTTCACCTGCGGTCATATTTCCAAAGAGACGAAAGGTGAAACTCAGCATTCTTGTTAAATGGCTGAATATCTCAAGGACACCTACAAACATATTTATAATTCCAAATATAATGTTCATAGGGCCTGTTTTGATCTTACCTGTCAGCAGTTCCTTCAATCCCTGAAGAAACTGACGAACATTTATGAACTCACCAATGTAACGGAAACTACCAACTGCCCTCATTCCCCAAGTCTCAACAAATATGAAAGACATGATGGCTATTGATAGAGGGACATTAACATCTGTATTGGCTGACCTGAAAATTGCTATAAACTCCCCATGTTCACCATGCCCTGCGTGGTGAATCCCAATGGTGCCAAAGAAGGGAAGCAAAGCCAGATAAGCATTAGATATTACATAGATAAATATCGTTGCAACTCCTGGGAAAAGCATACGAGAGTGTCTTTTCCCTGCCACACCTTCTACAAAGTTTAGAAGGCCCTCCACGATAACCTCTGCCATTGCCTGACGTCTGTCGGGGATAAGCCTCATTTTTCGTGTTAGAAATATTGATAGAAGAACCAATACAACGATTGTAAACCATGAGGCTATAAGGGTATTTGTTATGTTGAGAGCTCCGAAATGGATGACAGGCTCCGAAGGAAGAGAAACATGAGGCCTTGGGACTTTGAATATCTCAGGGGGCTCTTTGCCCAAAAAACTTGAGCCGAGGGGGCCAAATACTAAACCGATTATGAAAAGAATTAAAATCGGAACGAAGAAGAAAATAAGAACCTTTATCCGAGCATTACCCATTATTCCCGTTTCCCTTTTTCTCTTTATCCTTCCTTGCCTTTTCCTCTTCAGCCTGGTAACGAATAAGCATTCTCAATAGACCAGCAAACGAAACGACAGTCCCAACCCCCAAACCAATGAAAGTAAAAAGTGGCCGCTTATTCAACATTTCAGGCCGATCAAGCCAGTAACCAATTCCAACAGGAATTATCAAGCTCAGAGAAACAAACCAACCCACAGTTAGTAAGAATTGAACTGGCCTTACCCACTCTTTCAGGAAAACCTCCTTATTGGGATTTAAGAGAGGATTGAAAAATTTGTGAATTTATTAACATAACTAAAAAAAGTTGTCAATCTTTTTAAATAAGACCCCTGAAAAAATTTTTAAGTATTTAAACCCTCCATACCTCCCTTTTCTCTTTCATCTCCTTTCCCCATACTGCAGTGCCCTTCAAATACTCCTCCTTCGTTTATTATGAACACAGGGGTTTTAAGATTTCCATAGAATTTACCTGTGGAATGGATCTCCACCCGCTCTTGAGCGCTTATCTCACCCTCCACATGACCACTTATAATAATTGTATTTACCCCAATCTTTCCTTTAATAGATGCGGATTCACCCACAATGAGAGTCCCGCTCTCAAATATTTCCCCTTCAAATCTTCCATCCAAACGGAAGATGCCAAGAAATGTCATCTTTCCTTCAAAGAAGGTCTCTTTGCCTAAAAATGCACTTATCTCCTCTGTTGAATCAGTAGGCTTTAAATTATCTTTTTTAAAGAAAGATTTTCTTAAAGGCATCCTTTACTCCTTTGAATTCTAACAGCTCTGAATAATTGAAATAATAAATTCCAAAGAGTAAATGAATTATGTTCAGGATTTCGATATTCGAATCTTGGGCTTTTCATTGTTTTAAGATGGCCTCTATGACCCTTTCAAGGTCTTCATTGGAATAGTATTCAATCTCAATCCTGCCCCTCTTACCCCTATGGTAAATTGTTACCTTTGTCCCAAGATAGTCTCTCAGCAAGTCCTGAAGGCTCTTCAGCTGATGATCAATATCTCCAATCTTCTTTATTTCTGAGGTAACCTTTGGAGGTTTCTCTGACCACCTTTTTGCCAAAACCTCTGCCTCCCTTACTGAGAGACCTTTTTTAATGATTAAATCGCAGAGTTTCGTCTGCTTTTCTTTGCTTTCGAGGATAAGAATTGCCCTGGCATGTCCTGATGTTATTTGATTCTTGAGGATGTGTGTTTTGATTTCGGCGGGGAGTTTTAAGAGGCGAAGTGTATTGGTAATGGTAGTCCTATCCTTTCCAATTCTCGCACTCAACTCTTCGTGACTGATATTGAACTCGTCAATAAGTCTTTTATAGGCTTCAGCCTCTTCGATGGGATTTAAATCTTCCCTCTGGAGGTTTTCAATAAGGGAGAGCTCCATAACCTCACGGTCCTGGGCCTCCTTTACAATTATGGGAACCTCTTTAAGACCTGCCTTCTGTGCTGCTCGCCACCGCCTTTCTCCTACAATAAGTTCATAACCCTCGGCAACCTTTCTAACGATCAGGGGTTCCAATATCCCTCGTTCTTTTATAGATTCAGCCAATTCCTGAAGCCTTGACTCATCAAAATATTTTCGTGGCTGGGATCGATTGGGACGAATCTCTTCTATCCCGCAGTAAAGCAATCCTCTCTCACCAACCTCCTCAAGCTCTGGAATTAGTGCACCTATCCCCTTCCCCAATGCCATCTTCTTAGCTGTCATTGTTCCTTCCATTCGCCAAAACTTCTCGGGCAAGTTCTAAGTAACTCTCCGCTCCTTTTGAATGAGCATCATATAATAGAATTGGTTTCCCATGGCTCGGAGCTTCACTTAGCCGAACGTTGCGTGGGATTACAGTCTTGAATACCTTATCCTTAAAGTGATTTCTCACCTCCTGAGCTACCTGATGTGAAAGATTGTTTCTGATATCAAACATGGTAAGTAGAATTCCTTCAATCTCAAGTTTAGGATTAAGAACCTGCTTGATCAGACGGATCGTTTTTAAAAGCTGGCCCAACCCCTCTAAGGCATAATATTCACATTGAAGCGGGATGATAACAGAGTGGGCCGCAGTCAAAGAGTTGATTGTCAAAAGCCCCAGAGATGGAGGACAATCTATAAAGATATAGTCGTAATCAGCCTCCACCTCCTCAATCAGATGATAAAGCCTCTTTTCACGTTCCTTTTCCTGAATCAATTCTACCTCAGCACCAATCAGATCTGTATTTGATATAACTACATCTAAATATTGTATGGAGGTTTTTTGAATGATCTCCTTCAGGCCTGACCCTCGAAGCAGAGCCTCGTAGATCGTCCCATCCACTCCCTCCTTGCTGAGGCCAATGCCACTCGTTGAGTTTCCCTGGGGATCAATATCGATAAGAAGGACTCTCTTTTCTGCCACAGCAATTGAAGCGGATAGATTGACAGCTGTTGTTGTCTTTCCAACTCCCCCTTTTTGGTTTGCAATACAGATTATTTTTGCCACAATTAAACTTCCCAATTTTTATTTTCAATAATATATACCATAAAAAAAGAAAGGATGGAATGGTAAAATTATTGCTTTTCAAAAATGATAATTGTTCGTTTAAAATTACTAAAGGGAAGAACTATTGAAAAAGAATTTTTTAACATATACTGAGGCCCACCTTCTTTAATAAATCCTCGAATCTCATTGCTTGAAACCTTTCCCTTCATCGCCAAAACAAACCCTCCCATTTTTAAATATGGAAACCCGAGGGAAAGAAGGGTTCCAATATCTGCGAAGGCTCTTGATATTATCCCATCAAATCTATTCTCCAATTTTTCGAGAGCCCTTCTATCTTCGATCCGACCATGAATAGCCTCAATCCCCTTCAGCCCTAATGTTCTTATAATATGCCTCTGGAAATCGACCTTTTTAAGTCTGGAATCAATCAATATTATCTTCATTGATGGTAAAACCATTTTTAAAGGTATCCCTGGAAAGCCCGCCCCAGAACCAATGTCTAAAAGGCTCGAAATTGGTGGCAGATGGGGAATGACAGAAAGTGAATCAAGGAAATGTTTCAAAATAATTCCCCTCTCCGTTCGAATAGCAGTCAGGTTCATCTTCTGATTCCATTTAAGGAGCTCCTTGAGATAGATTTCAAAGGCCATCATTAATTTTTCATTTATTTCTATTCCAAAAACTTTTGCCCCTTCAATAAGAAGCTCTTTATTCTCCTTTTCCATGGAAAAATTCATATCATAAAAAAACCCATTTTGAAAGAATCCCTTTTCCATGCCAAGTAATGCATCACTGAAGCGGGGAATTTAGTGATCTAACAGGGATGTCTGAGAAAATCTTATAA
>JBBITW010000016.1:0-31834 GCA_037440525.1 Deltaproteobacteria bacterium | reverse complement strand
CCGAGAAATCTTTCCTAAGGTTCCTCGCTTCGCTCGGAATGACAAAAAAAGGAGATTCGGAATGAAAGAAAAAGGAGATTCGGAATGAAAGAAAAAGGAGGCTTGGAATGACAAACACGTCGTACACCTCATTACCACACAATCTCATTGGGGAGAGGGGAGGATGAGGTGGATAATTCTAAAGATTTAATTGCTCCGAGTAATAAATGGGATTTAAAAAGACTTTGTTGATCTTATTAATTTTCTTAATGGTGTTGACTAAATGGGAGCACCCATAGTATAAATAATTAAAAACATAAGAAGGGGGAAATTTTGGATAGGATTGCAGCTATTATACTTGCTGCTGGGAAAGGGACAAGGATGAATTCGGGTCTGGTGAAGGTGCTTCATCCCCTTTTAGGCCGCCCAATGGTTTCCTATCCCCTAGATCTTTCACTTAATAGGATCAAGGCTGAAAAGACGATTGTCGTTGTAGGCTACCAGGCAGATCGAATTAAAGAAAGGTTCAAAGACAACCGTATTCAATTTGTGCTTCAAGAAGAGCAATTGGGAACAGGCCATGCTGTAATGCAGACAATACCAATAATTAAGGATTTTTCAGGGGTGGTCTTAATCCTCTATGGAGATGTTCCATTGGTGAAGGGTGAAACGATTGAATCGTTCATCCATGCATTCGAGCAGAATGATGCCACACTTTCTGTACTCACATCTGTGGTGGAGGATCCTTTTGGATATGGCCGTATCATAAGGGATCAGGATGGCTGGCTTGGAAGGATTGTGGAGGAGAAAGATGCCTCTGAGGAGGAGAAACTTATAAGGGAAATAAATACAGGGATATTCTGTGTCAGTTCATCCTTCCTCATGGAGGGACTTAGAGAGATTGGAAAGGATAATGCCCAGGGTGAATATTATCTCACCGATCTTGTGGAGATCGCAAGGAAGAAGGGTTTTAGATGCTCTGCTCATATAGTTCCGGATCCACAGGAGGTTATGGGAATAAATACTCGTGAGGATCTTGCTAAGGCTCACGAAATTCTCAGAGAGGAGAAGGTTAAGGAGTTGATGCTTTTTGGTGTGACTGTGATCGATCCTAAAACTACTTATGTGGAAATGGATGTAGAGATAGGAAGAGATACAATTCTTTATCCCAATTGCTATCTCTTGGGAAAGACAATTATTGGAGAGAGATGCGTAATTGAGCCCAACACAAAGATATCTGATTCGATCATTGCCAATGATGTAACGATACGTTCAAACTCTGTGATTACAGAGAGTAGGATTGAAGAAGGTGCTACGATTGGCCCTTTTTCCCATCTGAGGCCACTGAGTGAAATAAGGGCAAGGGCAAAGATAGGAAACTTTGTAGAGGTAAAAAAGTCCATCATCGGTAAGGGTTCTAAATCGAACCATTTAGCTTATATTGGAGACTCAGTCGTTGGAGAGGATGTCAATATCGGTGCTGGGACGATCACCTGTAACTATGATGGGTTTGAAAAACATCCAACCATTATAGGCGATAGGGTCTTTGTTGGATCGAATGTTGAACTTGTTGCCCCTGTGAAGGTGGGAAGTAATTCTACAATTGGTGCTGGGACTACTGTGACAAAGGATGTACCGGATGGAGCACTTGCCATCAGCCGGGTGAAACAGAAGAATATCAGGGGATGGACAAAGAGGCTTGAGCTTAGGCGGAAAAAGATTGATAAAAAAATCCCTGATCCATAAATTGAGATGAAATCGGGGATTAAGTAAGGGTGAAAAACTATGTGTGGTATTGTTGGTTATGTGGGCACGAGAAATGTTGCGGAAGTTCTTATGGATGGATTAAAGAGACTCGAATACCGTGGGTACGATTCTTCGGGCATTGCAGTTTTTCATAAGGGAAAGATTGAGATCAGGCGAAATGAGGGAAAATTGAAAAGATTGGAGGAACAGATCAAGGGTGAGATATTCGAAGGAAATATTGGTATTGGTCACACCCGATGGGCCACCCATGGAAGGCCATCCAATGAGAATGCCCATCCTCATAAGGCAGGAAGGGTTGCGGTCGTCCACAATGGCATCATTGAGAACTATCTTCCAATAAAGGAGTTTCTTAAAGGGAAAGGCCGCCTCTTCTCATCGGAGACAGATACAGAGGTAATATCCCATCTCATCGATGAACTAATAAAAGAGGGATGCACTTTCTTCGATGCGGTAAGAAGAGCCTTAGAGAAGATCAAAGGATCATATGCCCTGGGGATTCTCTTTGAGGGAGAAGAAAGAAAAATAATTGGAGCAAAGAAAGAGAGTGCACTTGTAGTTGGGATTGGGGAGACTGAGTATTTCTTAGCCTCAGACGTACCTGCGATCTTACCTTACACTCGGGACTTTATCTTTATGGATGATGAAGAGCTGGCCACTCTATCTTCGGATGGGGTAAAGTTCTTTAACAATCGGGGTGAGGAGATTTCAAAGGTTTCAAAAAGGATAGACTGGTCCCCAATTATGGCAGAAAAGGGTGGATATAAGCATTTCATGCTCAAAGAGATCTTTGAGCAGCCAAGGGCAGTGATTGATACGATAAGGGGTCGTATCTCAGAAGAACTTGGAAGCGCTGTCTTTGAAAGCCTCGAGCTCGATCTATCTATACTTAAAAATATTAAAAGAATCTATCTGATTGCCTGTGGAACCTCATATCATGCAACGCTTGTGGGAAAATTCTGGATTGAAGAATTTTCAAGGATCCCTTCGGAAGCAGATATTGGTTCTGAGTTCAGATATCGAAACCCAATCTTAGGGAGAGATACTCTATTGATAGCAATATCCCAATCCGGGGAAACCGCTGATACACTGGCAGCCCTGAGGGAAGGTAAGAGAAAGGAGGCAATGAGCCTTGCCATCTGCAATGTTGTAGAATCGAGCCTTGCAAGGGATTCAGATTGGGTGATCTATACCTATGCAGGTCCTGAGATAGGAGTAGCCTCTACAAAGACCTTTGTTACACAGCTTGCAATACTTTTTCTCCTCTCAATAAGATTGGGAAGGGAGATGGGGGTTATTTCAAAAAAGGAAGCAAAGGGCTTGATTGATGAATTGATCAGAATTCCTCACCTCATGGAGGAGATGCTTAAGGAATCAAGGCATGTAGCCGATATTGCAAGAAAATATCTCCATGCAAAGGATTTCCTTTATCTCGGCAGGGGCATTAACTATCCCATAGCCCTCGAGGGTGCATTGAAGCTAAAGGAGATCTCTTATATCCATGCTGAAGGTTATCCTGCAGGTGAGATGAAGCATGGTCCGATTGCCTTGATTGATCGAGAGATGCCAGTCGTTGTCCTTGCCACCAAGAATGGGGTCTATGATAAAGTGATCTCAAATATAGAAGAGGTGAAGGCGAGGGGCGGAAAGGTAATTGCCCTCGCTTCCAGATCAGATCAAAAGATGTTAGAAAAGGCAGATGATGTTATCTTTGTCCCTGACACCCACCCAGCATTGGCCCCCATCCTTCTAACAATTCCACTTCAGCTTCTGGCTTATTATATGGCCGATTTGAAGGGGACGGATGTGGATCAACCAAGAAATCTCGCTAAGAGTGTCACTGTTGAATAAAAGATTTAATCTACAATGCTCAATTATCAATGGAATTTCAGAACTATTTCAAAAGAATTAATCATTGAAGATTTATAATTTCTAATTGGAACTGATATGTCTCTACTTGACGATCTCAATCCTGTTCAGAAGGAGGCAGTTTTAAATACCGAGGGCTCCCTTCTTGTCTTTGCTGGTGCAGGCAGTGGTAAGACAAGGGTACTGACATATCGAATAGCCTATCTCATCCAGAAGAAAGGTGTCTCACCAAAAAATATCTTTGCAGTTACTTTTACAAATAAAGCAGCAGATGAGATGCGAGAAAGGGTGGAGCGCCTTTTGGGAAGTTCAGCAAAAGGGATCTGGGTTTCAACCTTTCACTCTGCATGTGCAAGAATCCTAAGGCAACATATAGAGCACCTTGGATTTGAGAAAAATTTTGTGATCTATGATGAGGAGGATCAGCAGAAGCACCTTAAAATGGTGATGAGGGAATTAAATCTCGAACCAAAGGTATTCTCTATAAGGGCCATGCAATCAGCAATTGACCATCTGAAGAATGAAGGAATAACACCTGAACAATATCGCCCCTCACCTTTCAATATCTTTCAAAAGAGATTGGCCCTTGTATATGAAAGATACCAGGAGGATCTCAAAAGGCAAAACGCCCTTGACTTTGGAGACCTCCTCATATTTGTAAAGATTCTATTTAAGAATTTTCCCGAAATTTTAACCTATTACCAAGGGCTTTGCAGATATGTGATGGTGGATGAATTTCAGGATACAAATCTCATCCAATACCATATCATCAAGCAAATGGTTGATAGACATAGAAATATCTGTGTCGTTGGAGACGATGATCAGTCCATCTATAGGTGGAGAGGGGCAGAGATCGGCAATATCCTCAACTTTGAGAAAGACTTTCCTGAGACAAAGGTGATCACACTGGAGCAGAATTACCGCTCTACACAGAATATTCTCCATGCAGCAAATCATATGGTGAGAATGAATCGTTTTAGAAAGGAGAAGGTTCTCTGGACAGAAAAGCCTGAGGGAGAGCCCATTTCCTTATATGTGGCAGAAGATGAAGCAGATGAGGCACGTTTTGTTGTTAAAAAAATCATCGAAGAGGTCAATTCAGAAGATACTTCCGAAATCCCACACTATAATAGAAAGACTTATCGAGATATTGCCATCTTTTACAGGATCAATGCACAATCAAGGGCCATAGAGGACGAACTTATCAAACATCGGGTACCATATACCATTGTAGGGGGTATGAAATTCTATGAGAGAAAGGAGATAAAAGACATTCTTGCCTATCTGAAATTGATTACAAACCCATCTGATGGCCTAAGCCTCAGGCGAATCATCAATATACCCCCGAGAGGTATAGGAGAGAAGACAATAGATAAGATAGATAACTTTTCAAAGCAAAAGGGGATCTCATTCTATGAAGGGATGAGACAGGCCCTCAGGGAGGATTGGCTTCCCCCCAATCCCCGTGATGGGATAAAGAGATTTGTTGAGCTGATTGAAGAGCTAAGGAAAGAGGCAGAGATACTTTCCCTCAGCCAGTTGACCTTAGAAATTCTTTCAAAAACAGGATACATCGAACGGCTAAAGGAAGAGGCCACAGAGGAGGCATTTTCGAGGATAGAAAATATCGATGAATTGGTCAATGTGATGGTGGAGCTTGAAAGTGGAGATGAAGGAGTTTCCTTAGAGACATTTTTGGATAAGGTCTCCCTTGTCACAGATGTGGATCTCTATGAAGATAGAGAGAATCGGGTCTCCCTTATGACACTACATTGTGCCAAAGGACTGGAGTTTCCCGTGGTATTTATCATAGGGATGGAAGAGGGGCTTTTGCCTCACTATCGAAGGGGGGAAGAGATCGAGGATCTCGAGGAGGAGAGAAGACTCTGTTATGTGGGGATAACCCGTGCTAAGGAGAAACTCTATCTATCTCGTGCAGAGAGACGTTCAACCTTTGGAGTTGGTAGGGTTAACCTTCCGTCTCGCTTTCTTGATGAGCTCCCCATGGAGTTCATTCAAATGGAAGGAAGAGCTAAGAAGGAATTGGCTATGTATGAGGAGTTTGAAAATGAAAAATTCTATCTCCATAAAGAAGAAAGTTCATATCCTGAAAGGGCAAGGATAATTACTCCTGAAGGATTCTTTCCCTTAAGTGTAGGAATGGTTGTAAGACATCCTAAATTTGGTGAGGGGAAGGTTAGATCAATTGAAGGGACAGATGAGGATCAAAAGGCAATGATTTTCTTTAACACCGTAGGGCCTAAGTTATTGAAAGTCAGATATGCAAATCTTGAGATATTGGAATAAACCTTTTTGAATTCTAAGATTAATTGCATAAAAGATATTACCCTATGCCCTCTAGGGGAAAAAGGGAGGTATTATGAAAACCTACTTTATATTATCGGCGATAGGGAAGGACCGACCGGGAATCGTTGCAGACGTCTCAGAGGTGATTTATGAGTGCGGAGGAAATATAGAGGATTCGAGTATGAGTCTTCTTAGAAACCACTTTACACTTTTACTCCTCTTTTCAACTGAAAGGGAAGAGGTGAACCAGAAACTTTCGTCAGGTTTAAAACGCCTACAGTGGGAGAAGGGACTCACAGTATTTTATTCCCCTGTTAGCTTTGAAGAGGCCTACCCAAAGACCAAAGAGGATAAAGATCGGTTTAAAATTACAACATCGGGCATTGATCATGCCGGGATTGTTTTTCGAGTATGTAAGCTTCTTTCGGATAGAGGAATTAATATCATCGACATGAAGACCCACAGGGTAATTTCTCCTGAAAGCGGAACTCCCCTTTTTGAAATGGATATTGATATTGAGGTTCCCCGTTGCTTATCTGAAGGGGGTTTGAGAGAAGACCTCCATAAGATTGCCAATGAACTTGTCATTGACTTGGTCCTGATGAGGGTTTGAAATTCTCTCCTTTAAATAGCTTCACAAAACATAGGGAACCTTTAGGTTAAAGGTCTTATATACAACAAATGTCTCTGTGGAATAGACATCCTTTATTTTTGAAACCTCTTTGGTTAAAAACTCAAGAAGACCAAAATCGTCATTTAATAGAACAATCAGAATCAGATCAAATTGGCCTGTTACAATACCTACTGAGATCACTCCTTTGAGTCTGCTGAATTCTTCCCCTTTCTGGATCAAATTCATATTTCTCAACTTAACACCTATGATGGCCAGAAAGTGGTTATCCATCTTACCAGGATCAACGACCCCCGTAATTTCCAGGATACCATTGGAGATGAGCCTTTTTACCCTTCCCCTCACTGTATTTGGGGTGATTGATAATTTTTTGGCAATATCGCCAAATGATTTCCTTCCCTCACGAAGCTCACGAATTATACTTTTATTGATCCCATCAATCTTCATATCATTACCTCTCTCTGAAATTTAAACCCAAAATTTAATGAATTGTCAATATTTAAAAAATTTGGACCATCTCCAAAAAAGTTGACAAAATCATGAGGATTCAATAAGCACTTGAACCCTTGAATCCTAAAATCCTTTCCGCAAGAGGCGGATCCGATTCTATCGGAGAATCCTTTTTAGTAACTAAATTGGAGAAGAACCAAAAATTTATACTAAATGATAAAAATTTTTTTTATTTTTTTATCAAATATAAAAAAAATTCTTGACAAATTGATCAAATATATTATAAATTTTTAAAAGTTGCAGGAGAGGGCCCTTTTTAAAAGGGACGCCGAAGGGGCAATTTCCAAAGAAGGTGGAAAGAAACTCTCAGGCAAAAGGACTGCAACCAATGCCTCCTGGAGAGGGCCTGCCTTTTCAGTATATGAAGGTGGGACACCGAAGGGGATAAATCCATTAACATAAGGGGATAATCTCTCAGGTAAAAAGACAGGGGGAGGGCAGTTAATCTTTAACTGCCCTCCCCCTTTATTTTTAGGACAGACCTAAAATGAGGGGTAAAAAACTATAACTTCTCTGGAGGACTATATGAGTCTATTTTCAGATAGGGTTGGGTTGATTGATACAGAGAATGCATTTAAGATTGGTCCCTATATAAGGGCCATTGAGGAGCAGGGGAAAGAGGTGATCAAATGCAATCTTGGGGAGCCGGATTTTCCTGTTCCTGATTTTATTAAGGAGGAAGTAAAAAGGCAGATTGACCTCAATAATACTCACTACTGTGATCCACAAGGAATTCTCTCTCTACGGAAGGCCATTGCAAAACACCTTAGTGAGACCCGTGGAATTGAAGCAACACCTGATAGGATAGTGGTATTTCCTGGTGCAAAACCTCCCATTGGGTTGTCTCAGCAGACATACTGTAATCCAGGGGATGAAATTGTCTATCCAAGTCCATGTTTTCCCATATATGAATCCTTCATCAATTATGTCGGTGCTAAACCTGTCCCTATACACCTAAGGGAGGAGAAGAACTTTACACTTTCAGGAGAAGACTTCTATTCTGCACTCAGCAAAAAGACAAAGATGATATTTCTCAATTTTCCATCCAATCCCACAGGCGGTGTTGCAACTTATGAACAGCTTCAAGATATATCTGAGGTTATTCGAAAGAGATGCTCCAGGGATATCAGAATCTTTTCGGATGAGGTCTATGAGCATATCCTTTTTGATGGAAACAGGCACCACAGTATAATTTCATGCCCTGGCATGGAGAAGATTACAATCCTTGTCAGTGGAGCATCAAAGAGTTATTCATGGACAGGTGGCAGAATCGGATGGGCCCTATTCCCTACCACAGAAGAGGCTGAGATTTTCAAGAATCTAAACATAAATTATTTCTCGTGCGTTCCTCCCTATAATCAGGAAGGGGCACGTATAGCCCTTGAATCTCCCCAGAGCAGAGATGCTATACGTAAGATGGTTGATACATTTCAGAAGAGGAGGGATTTAGTTGTAGATGGATTAAATGCTATCAAGACCATAAGGTGTCAGAAACCAAAAGGGGCATTCTATGTATTCCCAAATATCAGCGAGGTATGTGAGGATCTGGGGATCATGAAGGCCTGGCAAAGCCTGCCAGAAGAGACACGGAAGAAAACAAGTCCTTCCACACTAATGCAGATGTTTCTGCTATTTGAATATCAAGTAGCGACTATGGACAGAAAGTCCTTTGGACGTATAGGGAGTGAGGATTTCCACTATTTAAGAATATCTATTGCTACAGAAACAGAATCTCTGAAAGAGGGACTCAGACGAATCGCCATTGCTTCGGAGGATAGAGAAGGGTTCTGGCGATTTTTCAAAAAGGGAGAGCATCTCTGCTGAGGAATTTATTGAGAAAAGCTTTGTTATCGCTCAAAATGACCCCAAATTAAAGATTATTGTCAATGGAGGAGCAAATCAATATGAGACCAAAGGTTTTGATAACAAGAAAGATATTTGATGAAGCCCTCTTGCTGGTTAAAGGGCATTTCGATGTGGAAGACAATCAATCTGATATCCCTTTCTCTCGTAAGGAGCTAATCGAACGACTCAATGGAAAAATGGGCGCTATCATTCGACTTACCGATCAAATAGATGAAGAGCTCCTTTCACAATGCAAAGGGCTAAAGGTAATAAGTAATGTTGCTGTTGGATATAATAATATAGATGTTAAGGCATGCACACGTTATGGGGTAATGGTAACGAATACCCCGGGTGTTTTGGATGATACGACAGCTGACTTCACATGGGCTTTACTACTTGCTACGGCGAGAAGGGTTGTTGAGGCGGACAAATATCTTCGTTCTCTTAAATGGAAGGGATGGGAGCTTATGGATTTTTTGGGTTATGATGTCCATCATAAGGTTCTTGGTATCTGTGGCCTGGGAAGGATTGGCCGGGGAGTTGCACGAAGGGCCAGGGGTTTTGAAATGGAGATCTTATATACGGATATAAATAGGGTAGAATCTTGTGTTGAAGAGGAGCTCGAAGCCCGTTTTGTTGATAAAAAGACACTTCTTTCAAGGTCAGATTTTATAACCCTTCATGTTCCACTATTTCCAGAGACCACCCATTATATATCAAAGGAGGAATTATCACTGATGAAACCAAATGCCATCTTGATCAATGCCTCCCGTGGTCCAGTAGTGGATGAAAAGGCACTTGTCTGGGCCTTAAAGGAAGGAAGGATTGCAGGGGCAGGTCTGGATGTTTATGAGAGGGAACCAGAAGTTGAACCTGAGCTTCTTGGAATGGATAATGTAGTCTTGGCGCCACATATTGCGAGTGCATCAAGGGAGACAAGACTTCGGATGGCAATGATGGCCGCAGAAAATTTGGTTGAAGCCCTTCATGGAAAGAGGCCTCCCAATTTAGTAAACGAAGAGGTTCTTAAAGCCCTTGGTTAGCCGATGAGAAATTTACCGGCATTATAACAACAAATAGTTATTGAAAAAGGCAAAAATGTATATTATGCATATTCATTAAAGAATTTTAAAAATTCAGAGAGCTCTGAAAAAGTTCTGAATTGACTGGGGAGGTAGGGTTCCAAACCCTTCAAATGCCTCTCCACTTCCCCACTCAATAAGACTCATTTTAAACACTTTTTCAGAGACCTCATTAACTCTACCTGGTAATGAAGATAAAATCAGATTTGCATTTTCACCTTTCAGAGAATTTCAGTCCAACCAATAATAAAGAATTAGTTCTAAGCCTATTAAAAAAGGAGGGCGCCTGATGTCAAAAATAGAAAAGATTGCAGACAGGGTGGTAAAGACAGATGTATTGATTGTGGGTAGCGAGGGAGCTGGTTCCCCTGCAGCCTTAGAGGCTATCAAGCAAGGTGTGAAGGTTACAGTTGTAACAAAGGGAAGCAATATAGGCCGAAGTGGAGCAACTGTAACAGGAGATGCTGATCTCGATGTGGACAGTCGTAGTCTCCATGATCGCTTTGGTCTCTCTGGTGCAGATACCCGTGATAGCAAGGAGATATTTTTTGAGGATATGCTAAAAGGAGGTAAATATTTAAATAATCAAAGGCTTGTGGAGATTCATGTGGAGGAGGCACCTGATCGTCTGCAGGATCTCTTAAACCTTGGAGTAAAGATTGATGGCCTCATCCAGGCATCAGGGCATTCATATCCTCGCGGGGTGGTAATCCCGGGAACTAAATTGATGCCCCATCTTCGAAGGGCAGTTTTAGCCACTGATGTTGAGCTTTTTTGTTACACTATGATCACTGATCTCTTAACAAAAAACAGGGAGGTGGTTGGAGCAGTAGGTATTAATGGGGCTACAGGTGAATTTCTACTGTTTGAGGCAAAGGCAGTAGTTCTATGTACTGGAGGTGCCATGAGGATGTATCCCTATACCACTGCACCTGAGGAGCTGACAGGAGATGGCATGGTAATGGCCTTCAGGGCTGGGGCAGAACTTCTGGACATGGAATTTCCAATGTTTTTGCCAGGGGCCTTTCCATGGCCTCCTGCGGTGATGGGAGTGGATATCCCCTTCCAGCTCTCTACAGGAGGCTATATCGCAGGATGGATGCTCAACAAACATGGCGATCGATTCATGCGCCACTGGGATCCTGTTCGTTATGAGTGGTCAACAAGGGATATTCTCTCAGTAGCAATGATGACAGAGATCCTGGCAGGCAGAGGTAGTCCCCATGGAGGAGTATACGTCTCTTTGAAACACCTCCCTGATGATCTCATCAAGAATCTTGAGAAATGGGTGCCTCCGGAATTCTATATGTTTTATGGTGGTTTTAAGATGAAGGATTATCTTCCAGATTTGAGGAAGGAGGCGGTTGAGTCGGTTCCGGCAAGCCACTTTTTTAATGGCGGGATTCGTATTAATGAGAGGTGTGAGACAAGCCTTCCTGGTTTATTTGCCGCAGGGGAGACTACAGGTGGTGTTCACGGTGCAAATCGCCTCTCAGGAAATGCCTTTACGGAGATGATTGTATGGGGCCATCGCGCAGGAGGGTTTTCAGCAAAATATGCCAGAGAAAGGGGAGAAGTCTCCGTTGACTTGGAACAGGTTGATAGGTTAAAGAAGAGGGTATTTGATCCATTGGAGCGAAAAGGGGGACTCTCACAATCCGATCTCCGAAAGAGACTACATAAGATTGCATGGGAGAAGGCAGGTGTAATAAGAGATGGAGAAGGATTAGAGAAGGCCCTATCAGAATTCATTAGGATGAGAGAGGAGGATCTGCCACAGGTTGAAGTTAAGACAAAGGAGCGGATCTTTAACCGTGAATGGTGCCAGGTTCTTGAACTCGAAAATATGCTGACGATTATGGAGATGGTTTGTCGAACAAGCCTCAATAGAAAGGAGAGCAGAGGTGCCCTTTATCGTCGTGACTATCCGGATACAGACAACATAAACTGGTTAAGGAATCAGATTGTAAGTCTCAAAGAAGGGCAGATGGAGATTCGAAGCGAACCAGTGGTTGTCACAAAGATTGAACCACCAAAGAAGATTTTAAAATATGGAAAAACGGAGTGATGGATATGGATAAGAAGACTAAAAAAATTGCCGTAAAGATTTTGAGGTTTAAACCCTGGGAAGAGAAGAAACCAAGATTTGTTACCTACAGGGTTCCTATTGAGGGTAAGAGTAGCATTTTAAATGTCCTTAATTATATCTCAGAAAATCTCGACCCTACACTGGGTTTTTATAGCTCTTGTAGGATTGGAAAATGCATGGGATGTCAGGTGGTGGTTAATGGAAAGGTCAGATTGGCCTGCACAACCCCGGTGGAAGGGGATATAGTCCTTGAGCCCTTAAGGAAATTTAAGGTGATTAAAGACCTTGTTGTGGAAAGAAGGGAAAAGGAATAAAAATAATTAAAGGGAAAAAATTGATCATCATTCAAAGCGAAAATTAAAGGAGGGAATGGAGATGAAGAAATTACTATTTTTAAGTCTTTTGATTTTCTTATTCATCTTAGGGCTGAGTTTGGCAGAGGCCAAGATTGTTATCAAATTTGCCCATAACCAGCAGATTGGTGTTCCTCAGCACAAAGGAGCTGAATATTTTAAGAAGCTCGTTGAGGAGAGAAGTGGAGGACGAGTGGAGGTTCAGATCTATCCAGCATCACAGCTTGGAGGGATGAGGGAGGCAACAGAAGGTGTTCAACAAGGAACCATAGAGATGAGTCAGCAACCAACCTCCATTCTTGGCAATTTCTCTCCGGCATTTGGCATTGGAGATGTTCCATTCCTCTGGCCAAATGAGAAGGTCCTGAGGACGGTATTAAATGGTCCACTCGGTAAAGAATTGATGGCCAGCCTCGAGAAGAGGGGTATGAAGGGGTTCAGTTTTTGGGGGGCGGGTTTCAAACAACTCACTGCCAATAAACCAATAAACTCTATAGATGATCTCAAAGGGTTGAAATTCAGGGTAATGCCAAACCCACTCCTTCAGGCTCAATTCAAGGCCTGGGGAGCAAGTGCAATCCCAATGGATTTTGCAGAGCTATACAATGCACTTCAACAAAAGGTGATAGATGGTCAGGAAAATCCCCTTCAGACCATAACGATGTTAAAATTCTGGGAGGTTCAAAAATTTTGCAGTATCACCAACCACGGATATATTGCATATGGAATTATAGGAAATAAACGCTGGTTCGATTCCTTGCCAAAAGATATACAGGAGATCATTATAAAGGCAGAAGCAGAGGCTGCAAATAAGGAGTTTGAATTACTCAATGAAGAGGAGAAGGCCTACCGAAAGACTGTTGAAAGTCATGGGATGAAGGTGATCGATCTAAAACCCGAAGAGGTAAATAGGTTCCGTGAGGCATCAAAACCTGTCTATGCTGAGTTTGCTCCAAAATTGGGAAAGGAATTTTTTGATAAGGTTGTTTCAGAGATCAAAAAGACAAAATAGAAATTTGGAAGGGCAAACCATGCCCTTCCATTCTTAAAAAGAGGGAAGATGAAAAATTTTACCCCTTATAATTCTCCAACACCCCGAATTCATAGCGAAGATAACAGGAGATTTACTAATGTCTTGATAAGGATTGAAGATGGGGCAGTTATTACCGGGATCATCTTGACGGTCGCTATCACATTTATAAATGTGATAGCTCGATATATATTTTTTACAGGTTTTGGTTGGGCTGAAGAGATGATCAGGTATATCATGATCTGGATCAGTTTCATTGGATTTTCTATTTTTGTACGTAAAAAGGGTCTTATTGCCGTAGATTTTTTTGTAGAAAAGGTCTTCGGTAATCGGAGAAATCTAAGGAGATGGATTAATCGAGCAGGTCATACCATCAACCTTTTCTTCAGTTCCCTTCTCTTCGTTTCAAGTCTTTTATTAACAATAAATGTTTTTCAGCAGGGGCAGATCAGTGCAGGTCTCGAAATCCCTATGGGCATTGTCTATGGATTGCTTCCCATAGCATGTTTTATTTCAGCCCTTCGTTATTTGACCACTCTCATCGAAGGGGTTGGAGACGAAAAAAGATATTGGGCATAGAGATAGCCAAGATCAGGGGTTTAGAAATTGTTAGAGAAGACATACATTACAATGATCCTCGGCCTTACCTGTCTTTTCCTTGCCGGGAGGATCCCCATTGTTATTGCACTTTCGCTTCCTGCTGCCTTTGTCATTGTATTCTTTGGTAAAATTCCTGTGGTAGTCTTTGCCCAGCAGATGTTTAGTGGCATGGATAAATTCTCTTTGATGTCCATGCCATTTTTTATTCTCGCTGCAAATATAATGGTCTCCGGTGGTATTTCAAAGAGGTTAATCGACTGGGCCCTCGGTATAGTGGGAAGTTTCCGAGGAGGATTGGCCATCTCTGCACAGATTGCTACAATGTTCTTTGGTGCCCTTTGCGGTTCGAGCCCGGCGACCGTTGCTGCAATTGGGAAGTTGGTATACCCTTCTTTGATTGAAAGAGGATACCCACGTGATTTTTCAGCAGGTTTAATCACAACAAACGGAGCAGTAGCCATTCTTATTCCACCAAGCATTACATTCATTGTTTACGGGAGTGTCACAGGAACATCGGTTGGAAAGTTGTTTATTGCTGGCATTGGCTCAGGAGTCATCTATGGACTTGCCACACTCCTTTATGCATGGATCTATGCGAGGATAAAGAAGCTACCACACGAAGGTTCTTTCTCCTTCAAACGGGTCCTTAAAAACACTAAAGGAACAGCATGGGCACTGGGAGTTCCCATTTTGATCCTTGGAGGAATCTATTTTGGAATATTTACACCCACAGAGGCTGCAGGGGTCTCAGTTGTCTATGCTATATTTGTGGGCTTCTTCATCTATCGTGAAGTGGATATTAAAGGTTTCTTGAGGGCCTGTTATGATGCGGCTCTAACAAGTGCAGAGCTTATGCTTCTATGCGCATCAGCTACCATATTGGGATGGGCATTGACAGTGCTTCAGGTCCCCCAGTTGCTAAGCGAAACAATCCTCAATGTTTCTAAATCCCCCTTTGTCTTTTTAATCTGGGTAAACATCTTCATCCTCATTCTTGGTTGTTTTATAGATGGGGCACCAGCAGTTGTCATCGTAGCACCACTACTCTGTCCCCTTGCCAAGAAGTATGGAATAGATCCTGTCCATTTTGGTGTAATACTTACGGCCAATATGGCAATAGGGATGTTTACCCCACCATTCGGGCTTAATCTTTTTGTCGCATCTGAGGTGACAAGGTTGCCGATAGAAAAACTTCTTTTAGGATGTGTTGGCTTCTTCTTTGCCAGTTTAATCGCACTTTTGCTTATTACATATATACCATCTATATCGATGTGGTTACCAAACCTCATCTATTAATTGGAATTAAAGTCATAGAGAAGATTTTTGGAGGATTTCTCATGGAGGATATGAGGGGATTTATAAAGAGGCTCGAAGATGAAGGTGAACTTCTGAGAATCGAGAAGGAGGTAGATTGCCGTTATATTTCGGCCCTCGTTGGACAATCGGATAAGGCCCTCTATTTTGAAAAGGTAGAGGGTTTTAATTTCCCTCTTGTAAGTGGACTTCTTAACACTCGAAAGAGGGTTGCCATTGGTATGAAGGTTTCAGAGAGGGAGCTCGGAAAGAAATTTCAGGAGGCCATTGATCACCCCATTGATCCTGTTGTAGTGAAAAAGGCACCGGTTCAGGAGGTTATCTATGAAGGAGAAGAGGTTGATTTAACCATCTTCCCTATCCCCTTATTTAGTGAAAAGGATGGAGGCCCTTATATCTCAGGAGGTATCGCCTCCTCCTTCGATCCAGAATATGGTCTCAATGCTGGTATGTATAGAATGATGTTTAGAAAAAGAAACGAAACCAGTATTGATCTTGTCTCTCCTTCTGATATGCGTTTCTATTATCAGAGGGCAATGGATCAAAAAAGGCCATTACCAATGGCAGTCGCAATAGGTAACCATCCATTTGAGATGCTTGCCGCAAGTTATAAGGCCCCAATGGATATGAATGAATTTGCAATTGCAGGAGGGCTTCATGGTGAGCCTCTTAGGATGGTTAAGTGTATAACGAACGACCTCCTCGTTCCAGCGGATTCGGAGATTGTCCTCGAGTGTGAAATCCTGCCTGTTGGATGGATCTATGATGAAGGAAGATTTGGAGATTTCAGCCACCTTCAGGGTGATCTGAAATGGAATCCCATCGTAAAGATTAATGCAATTACACACAGGAGAGATGCAATCTTTTATGCACTTCACATGCCATGGGAGAATGATTGGCTTGCAGGTCCTGTTACTGAGGCAGCTGCACTGCGGGCCCTTCGGGAAGCAAGTGTTGAACCAGTAGATGTTTATGCAACACCTGGGAGTTGCTGTTACTGGGAGATTATAGCCTCTATAAGAAAACGACCTGGTGAGGGGAAGAATGCGCTTCTCGCACTCCTTTCACTGGCAGAGGTCAAATTGGCCATAGTTACAGATGATGATATAAATATATATGATCCCATGGAAGTAGATTGGGCACTTGCACTCAGGGTTCAGGCAGATCAAGATGTGATCATCATTTCAGGGGCAAGGGGAAAGCATATCGATCCAAGCCTCAAGGCATGGACACTTCCAAAGGATGCCTTGCCCACCACAGCAAAATTGGGAATCGATGCAACCATCCCGGAAGGGGTTCCTCGCTCAAGATACGAACGTATGAAATACAGTTTCGCGAGCGAAGTAAAGCTTGAGGATTACCTTTAAGAAAGGAGAAAAAAACCTTGAGCAGTTCAAACATAGAAAATATAATTGAAGAGATTATTTCAATGAGCAAAAAAGGGCCAATCTATTTTTATGATATCCTTAAGAATTTTCGCAAAACACCCTACAGGGATGTTTTGATTGCATGGGGAAGGCTAAGGGAGCGGATACAATTTGAACGTGATGAGATGGGACGTTATATTTATCCGAAAGATCATGATCCCTTTAAAACACTGTCATTTTGAATTAAATGATTGCTGGGAGATAAAATGGGATTTGATCCTGAGATATCTGAAAAAAATCTTCTTGAGGTTTTAAACCATATCTGCTCTCTGGGGCCACGATGGCAAGGAAGTGAAGGCGAGACAAAGGTCGTGGATTTTATAGAGAAATTCCTTTTAGACGAAGCCAGGGTTCAATTCGTCAAGGAAGAGTTCCGTTACATAGGTTTCAAACCAGAAAATATAGGTCTTACTATTCTTGGTCCATCAAGGAGAACAATATTCTGTGAACCATTGGCCTACTCTGCCTCTATGGTTGTAGATGGGGAGCTCATTTTTATCCCTGAAGATAAGCTTGGAAAGGAAAATTATTCAAATAAGATAATCCTCTGTGATGCCCTTAAATCCTATCAGGCTTACCCAAAGGCATCTATGGCAGATGCGGCTGGATTTATTCTCGGAAGCAGATTAAGCGAAAACCTCGTAAGAGTAGGAACAACCAATTATGAGAGAAAGGTCGGGACCATTCCTGGCGTAAGTATCAACTCCGAAGATACAATGCTTTTGAAGGAAGTCTCCCTTCGAGGAGGAAGGGTGAGGCTTGAAGTCTCAGCTCTTTTCCCTGAAGAAAAGGGCAAAAACTTCATTGTCCGAATCAGGGGAGATGATAAAAAACCAATCGTTTTAATCTGCTCACATTACGACAGTATGTGGCTTGGACCACATGCATTTGATAATGCCTCAGGGACATCTTCCACTCTTGAACTGATTCGATCTTTCAGGGATTCTCCCTATAATCTCGATTTTTTAATCTGCGGAGCAGAAGAGCTTGGGTTCTGGGGTTCAAGGGCTTTTGTAGATCAGCATCCGAAAGAGTGTTCAGATATTGATTTAGTGGTCTGTTTAGATGGTATATGCTCTGACTTAGGGCCTGTGGAGATAGGTGTAAGTGAAGAATTGGCTCCGAGGATAAGAGAGCTTGCTAAAAAAAACAGTTTCATTGTGGATCAATGGAGCATCCCTCCAAGACCCAATAGTGATCATGTCTCTTTTGAAGCCTTAGGAAAACCTATATTCTGGCTTACAACCATGGATCCTTATTACCATACCATTAAAGATATACCAGATCATATTAGCTCAAAGAGATTAAAGATTCATACAGATTTTGTTGCTAAGGTTATCATGAATCTAATGGATGAGCCAATGGCACCAATTTCATAAAGATTATCCATTTAGCAGATTTCTTTATATAGCTTAAAATGAAGAATTGATATTGATAAAAAATCTCAACTTTGTTAGAAATAGCATGGTTTATCTTCTATGTATGAGGATCATTTTAGAAAGGAGGTGACAAAAAAGAGTGGTTTTGATTTAAAAGAGAAATTTAATAAAAATCTTAAATCAATGTAAGAAAGGGGGAAAAAGATGATATCTAAATCATTATTATTGACCGTGTTAATCGTTATCTTGTCGGTTGGCTTAGTCTTTGGTGCTGAACCAATTAAAATTGGTATAGTATGGCCTATCACCGGTCCGATTGCTGCCGCTGGATCTTATCTGGTCGCTGGAGTAAAGATAGCAAAGGATAAGATAAATGCCGATGGAGGAATCATTGGGAGGCCAATCGAATTATTCATCGAAGATGGAGCAAATGATCCTGCCCAATCAGTTAGCGCTGCGGAGAAACTGGTAACAAAAGATAAGGTCGATCTCTTCATGGGGTGCTGGGGAAGTTCTCCCACACTCGCTGTTAGTGCAAGCATTACAAAAAAATATGGTGTTCCCCACGTCGTGGAGACGTCAAGCTCTGTGAAGATAACAAATCAAGATGGGAAGAGACCTAATCCCTGGTTATTCCGAATAAGCCCCCATAGTGCAATGGATGCTGAGGGTTCGGTTCCTTTATTCCCCAAAATGGGTTTTAAGAAAACTGCCCTTATCCTTGTAAATACCGATTGGGGAAGAGGTGCGGCATCCATCTTCCCTGAGGTGATGAAAAAGAATGGAGTCACACACGTTATGTCTGAATTTGTCAATCAGGATGCAACTGATTTCTTGACCCAGCTAACTAAGATCAAGAATTCAGATGCCGATTCTATCTATATTGTAACAGACCAGGCCCAGACCGCTCTCATTTTGAAACAGCATAAACAATTAGGGTTGAAACAGAAGGTCCTGACAAGTAGTGGGTCAATACCTGAGGGGCTTGTTGAGCTTGCAGGGAAAGAGGCGGCAGAGGGCACATATATGCTTGTCTATTTTACTCCCTGGTTCCCTGAGTTGACAAAGATTCCCCAGGAGGCAAAATGGTTTGTTGATGAATACCTGAAACGGGGGAATTCACCAAAAGGATTCGGAGAATGCTACCGTGGATTCGATGGCCTTAAAGCAATGAAGGCGGCGCTGGAAATTGCTAAGACTACAGATAAGGAAAAGGTCAGAGAAGCCTTTGCAAAGGTGGATACATGGGGTCTTACAGGCCGTATAAAATTTGATGAATTCGGTCAGAGTACTCCAAATATATATGTCATTCAGGTAAAGAATGGAAAGCCTTATATGCCAGATTTTTATAAAAAGTAATATCCTTTGATTACTATATGGGGAGCCAGGGAAGAAAAAAGTCTATCTCCCTGGCTCCAAATTAAGAAGATAATAAGCATGGTTTTTATACAATATGTTATCAATGGCCTGATTATAGGGGGTGCATATGCACTCATCGGGATAGGTCTTACCCTCATCTTTGGTATCATGAAGGTGGTCAATTTCGCCCATGGTGAGATGTATATGCTCGGGGCATACTTTCTCTTCACCTTTTTTACAAAGGTAGGCATAAATTTTTATCTAAGCATGTTTCTGGCCATTGCCTCGGTGATGATCATTGGATTTGTTTATGAAAAGTCGATCCTCAAACCCCTCAGAAGAAGATCAATCGATACAGTCATGCTCTCCATGATCGGATTCTCCCTCTTCATTCAGAATATTGCAATGCTTATCTGGACACCGGTTCCTGAATCTATCAAGAGTCCATTTCCTCTAACTGCCTATACAATTGGAGGCCTCTACTTCTTACCCCAGAGGATTATGGTGATCTGTGTTGCCCTTTTACTCGTTTTCCTGACCCATATCCTTCTTAAAAAGACAAAGATCGGAAAGGCGATGAGGGCCACTTTTCAAGACCTTGAGGCAGCCTCCCTGATGGGGATAAAGATCGACAGGATTTATTCATTTACATTTGTCTTAGGAGCAGGACTTGCAGCGGCAAGTGGTGCTCTTTTGGGACCGATTTTCACTGTCCATCCCTTCATTGGAAACCTTGCAAATCTCAAGGCCTTCTCCATCGTTATTATAGGAGGATTGGGGAGCTTTACAGGCGCTATCACAGCAGGCTTTCTCCTCGGAGTTTTTGAAAGCCTTGGGGCAGGCTATGTTTCATCTGGATATCAGGATGCTATTGGATTTATCCTTCTTATAATAATTTTGATCTATCGACCAACAGGACTTTTTGGAAGAGTTGGGCAGAGAAGATGAAGAAAGAGCAGATCATTTCCGTAATCTCATTTTTAGTGGCCTTGGCCTATCCAATCCTTATTAAAGACCCTTACTACATGCATATGGCGATCATTATAGGGATTTATATACTCCTCGCCATCAGTCTGAACTTGCTCCTCGGCTACACAGGTCAGCTTTCACTCGGACACGCAGCATTTTTTGGCGTAGGCGCATACATCTCTTCGCTGCTCTATTTAAATTTGAAAATTGAGATGTGGTTTGGGTTAATCTCGGCCCTTATTGGCTCAGGGATTCTGGGTTACATTGTAGCAAAGATTGCTTTCAAATTGAGGGGGGCTTATTTCGTCATTATGACTATTGGCATTGCTGAGGTTTTGAAACTTATAGGTCTCAACTGGGTTGATCTGACAAAAGGGCCCATGGGCCTTACGGATATTGGGTCACCAAAGATTTCACTTGGTGTTTTGGGAGGTATAGATTTTGGTCAAAAGATTCCATACTATTACCTTGTCTTTATTTTGGTTACTCTCTGCTTTTTTCTCCAGTATAGACTTGTCAATTCCTCCTTCGGGAGGGCCTTCATTTCAATCCGAGAAAATGAAGACCTTGCAGAATCTGTTGGGATCAACTGTTATAAATATCTGGTGATCGTTGTTGTGATAAGTGCTTCCATTGCAGGGGTTGCTGGTTCCCTCTATGCCCACTACGTAAGCTTTATTGATCCCGGCGTCTTTTCATTTTTTATAAGTGTAAATATTGTTATGATGGTCATTGGAGGTGGACAGGGAACCCTTACAGGTCCCATTATTGGGGCAATCCTCTTCAGTTTGATTCCTGAGTGGTTAAGATTCTTTGGTGATGCCCGAATGGCGATTTATGCAGTGATTGTTATCTTCATTGTAATCTTTATGCCAAGGGGTATTCTCTTTCATATCTCTCAAATCTTTGGCCTTAGGAGGAAAGCTCAGTGAGAGAAGAGGTTCTCAATGTTCAGCATCTAACTGTGCGATTTGGTGGCCTTACAGCTGTAAACGATGTAGATTTTTCGATTTTTAGAAATGAGATAGTAAGCCTGATTGGCCCAAATGGTGCGGGCAAGACGACAATATTTAATGCTATTACCGGTTTTTTAAAGAATATATCAGGAAAGATTCAATTTGAAGGTCATGATATAAGCATCCTCAAGCCTCACGAGATTGCAGAGAGGGGAATTGTAAGGACATTTCAGATTACCTCCCTCTTTCCTAATCTATCGGTTATTGATAACATCAAAACAGCCCACCACGGGCAAGAGAAGGAGTCATTTCTTGATGTAATTTTCAATACAAAAAAGAAAAGGATGACAGAGGCTGATACCCTGGGCAAGGCCAATGAGATACTAAGATTTATTGGCCTGGATGGAAAGAAGGAGATCATTGCAAGCAATCTCCCCTATGGAGAACAAAGACTTCTTGAGATTGGAATTGCCCTTGCAGTAAAACCTAAGTTACTCCTTCTCGACGAGCCGTCGGCAGGGCTAAATGATACAGAAACCCAGATGATGAAGGGTCTTATTAAGAGGATGAGGGATCTCGGTATTACAATCCTCCTCGTGGAGCATGATATGAAGCTTGTTATGGGTATATCGGATCGTATTCTGGTCTTAAATTTTGGCAGAAAGATTGCAAGCGGTAAACCTGATGAGATCAGGTCTAACCCTGAGGTGATTAGGGCTTATTTAGGGGAGAAAAGGAGAGATGTTAGAAGTTGAGAATATTGAAGCAAGGTATGGACATATCCGCGCCCTCTCAAATGTCTCATTAAGGGTATCTGAGTATGCGACCGTAACTCTAATAGGTTCAAATGGTGCAGGCAAATCAACACTTCTAAAGGTGATCTCTGGACTGCTCAGACCGAGTAAGGGAAGGATTGAATTTTATGGTGAACGAATCGATCTCCTCCCCCCTGATCAGATTGTTGCAAAAGGAATCGCCCACTGCCCTGAAGGACGTAGGATTTTCCCCGAGCTCACAGTGATTGAAAATCTCGAGATGGGAGCATATCTGGAGAGATCCAAAAAGGTGGTCTCGGAAAGGATTGAGGAGCTTTTCAATTCCTTTCCTATTTTGAAGGATCGTCAAAAACAGCTGGCAGGAACACTTAGTGGAGGAGAACTTCAACAGCTTGCCATTGCACGGGCATTAATGTCAAACCCCAGGATGATCCTATTTGATGAGCCCTCTCTTGGACTTGCTCCAATCCTTGTAGAACAGGTAGAAAGAATCATTTCAGGATTGAAGAAGAAGATCACAATCCTGCTCGTGGAGCAGAATGCAAATATGGCCTTAGAACTTGCAGATTATGCATATGTGCTTGAGACAGGATCTATCATACTCGAAGGCCCCTCAGAAAAACTCAGAAGAGATGAACTGGTGATTAAGGCATATCTCGGAGGTTTGGAAGAGGGTGAAACATAGAGAATTCTCTCATCTTATTTCCCACTGCAATGAATCAAAGACCTGAAGGATTTTCATCAAAAGACAGATGGAGTGATATTCTCAGGAAAAAGGCAAAGGATATCTCTGCTGAATTGATAGCAATCCGCAGAGAGATTCATCAAAATCCAGAGCTTGGTTTTGAAGAGATTGCTACCTCTCAAATTATTTGTAAAAGACTGAAAGAACTGGGAATCAGATTTGAAGAAGGGATCGGGAAAACAGGTGTAGTAGGTTTGATAGAGGGCAAAAGAGGGCGAGGCACAGTAGCATTGAGGGCGGATATGGATGGAGTTCCAGTAAAGGAGGAGACCCGTATTCCCTATGCCTCGAAGAATCCCAATGTTATGCATGCATGTGGACATGATGCTCATGTAGCATGTCTTTTGGGCGCCGCAAAGATCCTTATCTCATTAAAGGAGAGATTTAATGGCAGGGTAAAACTTATTTTTCAACCTGCTGAAGAGATAGATTCAGGTGCAAAGGCTATGATCTCAGATGGTGTATTGAGTGATCCAAAACCTGATAGTATATTTGCCCTCCATGTAAACCCTGAATTAGATCTCGGGACTATTGGATTAAGGGAAGGTCCAATGATGGCAGCGATTGATGCCCTAAGGATTTCTGTTCTGGGAAAGGGTGGCCATGCCGCCACACCACATCAATGTGTGGATGCAATCGTTTCAGCATCCTCATTGGTAATGAATTTACAAACCGTAGTTAGTAGAAATACCGATCCAATAAAACCGGTACTGATTTCAATTGGTACAATTTCTGGAGGCGAGGCAGACAATATCATTGCCTCACGGGTGGAAATGAGAGGAACCGTTCGGACGATCGACCCTGACTCAAGAAAGAGAGTTCAAAGAATCATTAAAAGGGTATGTAAAGATACAGGAGAAGCTTTTGGTGCGAGGGTTTTAATAGATTATAAAAATTTAGTCCCCCCGTTAATCAATTCAAACGAAATGACCAGGCGTGTGAGTAAATCGAGCCATGCGATATTGGGTCTAAACTCTGTTAAGGAAATCCCATTTTTTATGGGCGGAGACGATTTCTCCTTCTTCCTTCAGGAGATTCCTGGATGTTACTTCTTTCTCGGAACGAAGAAACCAGGCTCAAGGGTTATTCACGAGCTTCACAATGGTCGTTTTGATATTGATGAAAGGGCAATCCCTCTTGGTGCGGGCATTCTGGCACATCTTGCCCTTTTAAGCCTTGAGGGGTGAATTAATAAATAAAATTGATTATTCTTATAAAGATATACTTTTGAAAATGGAAAGGAGAAGGGGATGAGAAGTTTTCTTGGAAGACATATCCTATCAATAAAAGATTTTGAGCGTCATGACATCCTCCGTATATTCCAGGTGGCTCTTGATTTGGAACATTATGCAAGGGACCGCAGAAATGGTGAGCTTCTCAAGCACAAGACCCTTGTTTCGGCCTTCTACCAGTCGAGCACAAGGACCCGTCTGAGCACTGAGGCAGCCATGCATCGTCTTGGAGGACATGTAATTGGGTTTTCTGATCCTAAGATGACAAGGGCTGGAGATTTCTACCAGGAATCCATCAAGGATACCACACGGATGCTTGAATCCTACGGGGATGTGATCGCCATGCGACATTACCAGCAGGGAATGCCTTCGGAGGCGGCCCGATGGTCGAGTGTCCCGGTTATTAATTGTGGAGATGGATGGGGAGAACATCCAACCCAGGCACTCATAGATATGTTTACAATCTGGCGTGAGAAAGGGACTCTCGATGGACTTCATGTCCTCCTTGTGGGTGATATGAGGATGAGGACAATGCACTCAATGGCCTATGCCCTCTGCAAGTTTGATATGAAGGCCTCTTTTGTCTCTCCTCCTGAAATGTCCCTAACCGATGAGTTTAAAAAGGAGCTCTTAAGTTTCAATCTGAGATTTGATGAAAGAGCATCGATAGAAGAGGCGATCGAAGATGCAGATGTCATATATCTTGAGGCAGTTGTTCAACCTGATTATGCAAAGCCAAGGGAGGAGTTTAAAGAAGGAAGAGGATTGACACCCAAAGCCTATCAGGTGAGTCGAGAACTCCTATATCAAAAAGGGAAAAGGGGGGCCATTGTGATGCACTCACTACCCCGTCTTGATGAAATTCCCCCTGACGTTGATGATACCTATCATGCCCGTTACTGGGTTGAGGCATATAATGGTGTTCTGATACGAATGGCACTGCTTGCCCTCGTTCTTGGTGCCATAGAATAAAATATAGATTTATGATTGATCCTGTATCGTTTTGTGAAGAGGTTGGAAAGGTTGTTAATTCAGGTGAGAAAAGAAAGTACTATCGATTCCGACCCGCCCCTTACTATGGAGGGATCGCTACTGCTGATTGTGTTGGATGCTATCTTAGATGCCTTTTCTGCTGGTCATGGCATATAGTGACTCAACCCCAAAGGGTTGGAAGGTTTTACTCTCCCGAAGAGGTTTCTCAAAATCTTATCTCTATTGCTCGAAGAAAGGGATTCCAGAAGATGAGGTTAAGCGGCAATGAACCAACCATAAATCGTTTTCATCTCTTAAAGATCCTCGAGCTTATTCCCGAGGATATTCAATTCATCCTCGAGACCAATGGGATACTGATTGGCCATGACTCAACATATGCAAAGGACCTTTCCAGCTTTCCAAATCTTTATGTAAGGGTGAGCATAAAGGGAGCCTCTTCAGAGGATTTCACAAGGTTAACAGGTGCAAGGCCTGAGGGGTTTGATTTACAACTAAGGGCACTTCTCAATATGATAGAAGAAGGGATTGATTGTTTTCCTGCTGTTATGGCAAATTTCTCATCGCAAAAGGATATTGAAAATCTCAGAAAAAGACTAAAGGCGATCGATTCGAGTTTTTATGAATTCGAGGAGGAAGAACTTATTCTCTATCCATTCGTTGAGGAAAACCTCAAAAAGGCCTCTTTATGTTGGACGGGCGGTTAATAAGGAGGGTATTTATGAATCTTTTAAGGATAACTGCTGGAGATCTCCTTGATGAAATTGGATTTAAATACCCTGATAATGAGGCAATAGTTGATATCCAAAAAGGTATCAGGTTAACGTACAAAAAATTTTTAAATGAGATTGAACTCCTTGCTAAAGGATTCCTTAGAATTGGTCTTGAAAAGGGGGATCATGTTGCCCTCTGGAGCCCGAATCGATGGGAATGGATCGTTACCCAGTTTGCCCTCGCAAAGATAGGCGCAGTCCTGGTGAGTGTGGATACCAGTTACCGGCTTGCTGAGCTTGAATACCTTCTTAAGCAATCTGATGCAAAGGCCCTTATCCTCAGCGAGGGGCTGAAGGGTAAGGAATATATCGAGGTCGTTCAAAAGATCTGTCCTGAGATTGGTCATTATCATTCAGATAAACTCAATTGTTCAAACCTTCCTGAATTAAAGCAACTCATCTTAATCTCTGAGTTGGAGATTGATGGGATGTTGAAATGGAAAAATCTATTTGAGATTGGAGAGAGAGTCTCCAGAGAGGTATTTGTTGAAAAAGCAAGCCTATCTCAGCCTGAGGATGTTATAACAATTCTCTATACATCTGGAACGACAGGTTCTCCAAAAGGGGTTATGTCAAGCCATTTTGGAGTTATCAACACAACCCTCCGAAGTGCTGAGAATCAGAGATTGACCGAGAAAGATAGGCTCTGTCTCTCTGTCCCTCTATCACACATGTTTGGCAGTATCTGTGTCACACTGGCAGCAGTTATAAAAGGGGCAACCATCGTTATCCCCTCTGAAACCTTTGATCCAGAGAAGATCCTCGAGGCAATCGAAAAGGAAAGGTGTACAGCGCTCTATGGCTCTCCCAATGCATTCATCAGTTTAATGGATAATCCAGGCTATAGAAATTTCAATCTCAAATCCCTTCGAACTGGAATTATGGGAGGGGCTCAATGCCCGATGGAGTTGATGAAAAGGATTGTGGAGGAAATGGGGGTTAAAGAGATTGTCATCGGATACGGACAGACAGAGGCATCTTCATGGATTACAATGACACATCCTGATGACCCACTTGAGTTAAGGGTTTCAACAGTTGGAAGAGCCCTTCCGGATGTTGAACTAAAAATTATAGATCCCGTATCAGGGCATGAACTTCGAAGGGGTTTTATAGGTGAGATCTGTTCAAGGGGCTTTAATATGAAAGGTTATTATAAGATGCCCGTAGCAACAGCCAGGGCAATAGATCCTGATGGTTGGCTTCATACTGGTGATCTTGGCAGTATGGATGAAAGTGGCTACCTGAGGATAACAGGTAGATTAAAAGAGGTCATAAATAAGAGAGGGGAAACAATCTATCCCACCGAGATTGAGGAAATCCTCTTTGGCCATCCAAAGATTTTGAATATTCAAATCTTTGGCGTTCCTGATAAAGAATCAGGAGAAGAGATAGCTGCCTGGGTTAAATTAGAAGAGGGTGCTGAATTGGGAAGAGAAGAGCTTCTGCAATTCTTCAGGGAAAAGCTTCCACCTTCTCATGTGCCTCGCTATTTAAAAATAGTCTCTGAATTTCCAATGACCCCTCTCGGAAAAATCCAGAAATTCAAGATGAGAGAGATAGCAATAAGAGAATATGAATTGGAGTAACAATCTGGATAGGTTATCATTATTTAGATCTTAATCTGGTCAAATCCCCAATTCTAAGGAAGTGATTGAGGATGCTTGGGATTGGTGATGAAATATCATCATCATTTTTCGGTTATAAAGAACTCCTTGAGATCTATAATGAGCTTGATTATCGAATAGAGTTTTTTAAAAAGGTATCCGGGATCGATTGTATAAAAAATTGTGGTAAATGTTGTAAGATCCCTTCCTATAAGATTGAGACTTCTATCTTTGAGGTGATTCCTTTAGCCATTCATCTTTGGGAAAAAGGTGAGGCAGAGATATTCTTAGAAAGGCTCAACAGGGTTGATAGGTCTTCTTTATGCATCTTTTACAAAGATAATTTGACTGATAAAGAAAAAGGACATTGCTATGTTTATCCATTCAGGCCACTCATCTGCCGTTTATTTGGATTTTCTGCAATAGAAGACAAATATGGACGACCGATCATCATTCTATGCTCGATTGTTAAAAAGGAAAAACCCGAAAAGTGCTCAAAGATCAAGGCAATGATTGAGGAGGGCCTGGATTTGCCGATTAACTCTTTTTATGCAAAGAGGATAGCATTGTTGAATCCAGTCTACGGTAAGGAACTATATCCAATAAATGAGGCCATTAGAATTGGTATTGAATTGGTAGGATACAGGGTAAATCTTTTTCGTGAGGAAAGAGATGAGTCAGACCCTCTTCACCCTTACAGGCGAGCCGCCTGAAATTCAAGGTTTATTAAGATCTCAATTTAGCGATTCTCAGCATTCGACTCATTCTAAATTTTCAGGGGATTGATAAAAATCCTTTTTATATGAATCCCGAAGTAGGGTTAAGGAGTCCTTAACTTCACGAAACGATCTCTTTAAAGATTCATATTTCTTTTCCAATTCTAAGTTTTGGTTCAGGGCTTCATTGAGTCGGGTTTGGAGTTCTTGATTCTCTTCATAAAAATGGGAGGCTTCCCTTTCCTTCATCCTTCCCTTTATTATAAAGATCTCTTTCTGATCCATCTGGGATTCCAACTCTTGAATACGTTTAAGCAAGTCTGCCTTCTCCTTTTCTGCTTTTGATAAGGTTTCTCTCGCCTGTCTCAATTCTTCCTGAAACTCATGTATCTTTTCTAAGGCATCCTCATTTTCTTCTTTTAGATAAACCGACTCAAAATGGATCTCTCTAAACCTCTGAAGCTCGTTCTTCAAATCCTCTATTTGAAGGCGAAGATCCTTATTGTCTTTGATCAACTGGTGGATGGTCTTTTGATATGAAACAATATCCAATTCCAATGCCCTTCTTATACGATTAGAGGAAAGGAGTTGATTATGGAGATCATCGATCAGCTTCGTTACATCGAGGCCCTGCTCCGATGTTGATAGCTCTGCGAGAGATTCTACTCCAACCGATCTTCTCAGTCTTTCTTCTGATGATTGTATCTTTTCAGTGACCTCCTGATGCTCCTCCTCGTATAATTGTCCCTCTTCTGTTTTCTCCTGTTTAACTTCATCTTCCAACCTCTTAATCTTTGGCATCTTCTCGGCTACGATTGTATCAAACCCATCGGACGTAAGGATATGAGTCTTTGGCTTCATCTCGCCTCCTTTATATTTTACTTATTAAATCTTATCTAAATTGAGCGATTCAAGATTGTCATTGCGAAGCAATCTCTCCAAAATTGTCATTCCGAGCGGAGCGAGGAATCTATGAGATTGCCACACAATGACTGATAAATAAATACTTTTAGTAAAAAAATCGCTCAATTTAGGTCTTAATTATCTTTCCCTCAAAAAAGGGAGCTATTTTAGCCTCTCCCTCATATACTCCTCCATAACCCTTAACATTTCGATGATCTTTTCCACCTCCAACTTAATACGGTTTACCTCCTCAAGAATTCGATTCGCCTTCTTGAGATCAAACTCCAGTGCAGATCTCACGGTCAAAGAGGAACGGAGTTCAGAATAGAGGGTATTGATTCGTTCTGAGATATCCTCTCTTCTCGATTCTTCGCTCGATTTCATTAAAGGGGAAAGCAGTTTTGGTTCGGGGACATCCCATGGTTTTTCTATTGATTCCCTGCTGATCGTGTTTGGGAATCTTTGTGCTACTTGATTTGTAAACTCATCTGACATATCCATTTCCTTTCAATCCAAAGATTTCATCAATAAGGTTCTGTATATCTTCAGCGCCCTTTGAGGATTGGGCAAACAGAAATATAGGAGTTCCTTGGCTTGTTGCCTCCGCTATCTTCGTATCCTGTCGAATCACGGTACTTAGGAGATACTTCCTGTAATGGGTTTCAAGTGCCTTCTTTGATCGTCTGCAAATTCTGTGGGACTCATTATATCGGTTGAGAAAGATAAAGATATTCTCAAATACAAAAGAAAAGTCCTCTTCAATAGTAGAGAGGGTTTCGAAAAGTATCTTGAGACCATGATAAGAAAGGAAGTCTGCCAGTACTGGTATTAAGAGGTCATTTGATGCAAGAATAGCATTTAGATTCAGCAGACCAATGCTCGGGGAGGCATCCATTACGATAACATCGTAATTCTTTTCGATAGAGCTGAGAACCCTCTTTAGTCTAAATTCCCTCGAATTCATTGAAAAGAGAGAGAGCTCTACGGGTGAGAGGTTTAAATTGGAAGGAATTATATCCAATGTCGGGAGGTCTGTCTTAATAATTACCCTATCAATATCCTCCTTTTCAACAAGAGTATTGAAGAGGGTCTTTGGAAACTGATCGCTGTTTATCCCAAGACATTGAGTCAGGTGGCCCTGGGGATCAAGGTCGATTAGTAGAGTCCGAAATCCTATCTGAGCTAATCGAAACCCATATGAAGCAGATATACTGCTCTTTCCTGTTCCTCCTTTAAAATTTAGAAATAGCTGTTTCCTTACAGATGGCACTGCCCATGGAACTCCCATGTATTTCCTATAGTTGACCACATCCTCCGGCTTGTAGTACCTTTCTTTCTCAGAATTCCTTTTTGGGGGAGGGAAAATACCTTGAGATTCCTTCTCCAGAAGCTCCTGTTTTGATATCCCAAGAAGCCTTGCAAAGGCCATTGGTGAATAGACCCTGCCTCGAAAAATCTGAGCCCTTTGAACTTGGGGATGGGTTTGGGTCATCATAGATTTATTTCTTCCAAATTCAACTCTAATAGGATACTTACCTTTTACTTATGGGCCTGAGAAAGATCCTATCCAAACGTTCTCTTGCCCACTGCCGAATCTCAGGAGATGGATCGATTGTTGCCTCAATCAAACGTTCCTCTCCTTCCTCAGGATAAAGGTTGATAAGGGAGAAAAGAGCTGCCTTTCTTACTTTTACATCTTTATCCTTTGACATTTCAATCAGTATTGGTAAAACCCCTTCTATCGGACTCCATCCAAGAAGAACCGCTATCTTTCTCCTTACCCATGGAGATTCATCACTTAAAAGCTGAAGGAGGATATTTAAGTCTATCTTCTCACCCAGTTGAAACATTCCCCTTAAGGCAGTGATTCTTACCATAGGATCATTATCTTTAAGATGCCTCTTCAATAGAGGGGAGATTACAGGATTTTTAAATTTAATCAATGAACATAAAGCCTGAATTCTTACTGATGGATCGCTATCTGAAAGAATCTCATGAAGCAGAGGCATCGTAACGGAGAGATTTGATTTCTCCAAGTAATATTTTACAGCCATAGCTCTGATCCGAGGATCAGGATGTTTTAAATCAGTCTTTGCCTGTTTCAGGACCACTTCGGAAGAGGAAAACTCTGAAAATTGATATTCTCGAGGATGGGAATCAATATTCATATCCTTCCCATCTTTCTTAGAAATATGTTGCTCTCTATCAAAAATCTCCCTCTCTGAGCCTTCTGATTTTAGATGGACCAATCGAAAACGTTCGACCACATTTATCCTTTCATTGAAATCCTTCAGGAATAAATTCATTCCTTAAAGGATTCCTTAAAATCAAACTTCAATTGGTCAGAATATTTCTCCAAGAGCATATCCAAGGCCTCACGTACATAGACTGACTGGGGAACCTTGGTTCTTTCAGACAATCTCTTTAAGGCCTCTAACTGTTCGTTTTTAATATAGATTGTTCTTGCAATCTTCGTCTTTCCCAATAAGGCCTCCTAAAATGATATAAAATACAATATAATACAATATAATAATTGTCAATAAAAAAAATTGAGACCTCTGAAAAAGTATTTAAAAAGAGTCTTATAGACTGGGGAGGTGGGGTGGAAAAGCCTTCGAGCGGATACCTATAA
>JBBITW010000015.1:0-32253 GCA_037440525.1 Deltaproteobacteria bacterium | reverse complement strand
TTCTCAGACATCCCTGCCAGATCACTAAATTCCCCGCTTCAGTGATGCATTACGAAAAAGTCTCCTGAGGCTTAATAAAACCCTTGAAAAGTTTTATAATGAAATATAGAATTGATGAAGGTTTTCCTCAACAATGAGAAACGACCTTGATGAAAGAATCGAAGAGTTTGCAAAGCTCCTGTATAAATCAAAATATATTGTCTTTTTTACAGGGGCTGGAATAAGCACAGAATCAGGCCTTCCGGACTTCAGAGGGCCTGACGGATTGTGGACCCGACAGGAGAGGGGTCTTCCCCCAAAACCAACTATCAAACCATGGGATGAATTTGAACCAAATGCTGGCCATTTTGCCATTGTGGAGTTACAAAAAATCGGGAAATTGAAATTTTTAATCTCCCAGAATGTAGATAACCTCCATTTAAAATCAGGGATAAGGCCTGAATTACTGGCTGAGCTTCACGGAAATATAACAAAGCTTCGGTGCACATGGTGCAAAAAGACTGTGGATCGTTCAAGCGGAAAGACAAAGTGTGATTGTGGAGGATCGCTTGTTCGAAGTGTTGTCAATTTTGGAGAGTCCCTCCCTGAAAGGGATCTCATGCTATCCTTTGAACACTCAAGAAAGTGTGATCTATTTGTTGTTGTAGGCTCAAGCCTGGTCGTAACACCTGCGGCAGACATGCCAAAAGAGGCCCTCATTCACGGTGCAAACCTGATAATTATCAATCAGGGCGAAACACCATTTGACCGTTATGCTCGTATCAGATTCTTTGAGAAGATCGGTGATGTCCTCCCAAAGGCAATAGAAAGGCTGAAGATATTGATGGCCATTAAATAAAGGAGGAGAAGGTGAGCTATAAGCCTGAGACTCCATTTGACAGTATTGAAAGTGCAAAGCAATACGTGGAACTTTTGATCGAAGCAATTGAAGAGTCAAGGCGTGATGTAGAGGAGGATATTAAAAGGGCGGAACACGATGGCTTGGAACGTCAAAAGAGGGCCCTCAAACTTGTCTCCGATAAATTAATAAAACTTAGTAATCATATGAGCATAAGCAGTCGGATCCTCAATGACCTAAGAACCCTTCGCCGACTCCTTCTTGAAGAGCGGAAGAAAAGTAAACAATATCCCGATAGGGGAAAACCCTGATTTTTATTATTCCAATACCTCAACCTTAATAAGATTTGTTGTCCCTGGGACACTGATTGGAACTCCTGCAATAATAATAATCTTATCACCCTCGGAAACTATACCAAGCTCTTTTGGTATCCTCTTCGACCTCTCAAGCATATCGTCCGTATCTCTCCAATCAGAAACGAGAAAAGGATAAACCCCCCAGCAGAGATTGAGGCTTCTTACAGTTGAGAGGTGTCTACTTAATGCAAGGATAGGCGGCTTTGGTCTGAGCCTTGAAACCCATCGGGCCGTACTTCCCGATTCTGTAGGTGTTACAATCACCCTGGCTCCTACCTCTGTGGCCAGAAATGAGGCAGCATGGCTTATGGCCTTAGGGAGATTAACCTCTTCGTTAATCTCCCTTCCAAAAAATTTTTCGTAAGGAAACTCATCCTCCGCAGAGAGGGCAATTTTATTCATCATCTCAACAGCCTCAACTGGAAACTGACCGCTTGCCGTCTCTTCGGATAGCATAACTGCATCTGTTCCATCATATATGGCATTTACTACATCGGTCACCTCTGCTCTTGTGGGCTGGGTATGATCAACCATAGACCTAAGCATCTGAGTGGCGGTTATCACAGGTTTTCCAAGGAGATTGGCCTTTCTGATGAGCATCTTCTGGACATTGGGAATCTTCTCAAGAGGTGTCTCAACCCCCAAATCTCCTCGAGCCACCATGATTCCATCTGAGATTGATATGATCTCATCTATATTCTCCAATGCCTCTTTCCTTTCGATTTTTGCTATGATTGGTAGATTTATCATCTCCCTGCTTAAAAAATCCTTAACCCTTCTGATATCTGATGCCCCTTTTACATAAGAAAGGCTAACCATATCAATACCGTTTCTAATTCCAAAAATGAGATCCTCACGATCCTTTTCTGTAAAGGCTTGGGCAAGGATTGTTCCTGTGGGGACATTAATCCCTTTATAAGAAGTTAAAATTCCACCAACATTGATGATACATTTAATATCTCTACCGTTGGTTTCAATAACTTTAAGTTCAATTGTTCCATCTGAGAGGAGAATTCTATCCCCTGGCTTTACTTCTTCAGGAAGGGAGGGATAATTAACCGAGACGCCATCCTCATCCCCTATCCTTTCTCTATTGGTAAGACAAAACGTCTCTCCCTTTTTCAATTCAATACCGCCCTCTTTGACCATACCAATTCTTATCTTTGGGCCTGAAAGATCCTGGAGGATTGTAACAGTTTTTCCCAATTCGTCTGAAATCTTGCGAATAATTTTGATCTTTTCTAAATGCTCATCATGAGTCCCATGGGAGAAATTCAGTCGGGCTACATCCATACCAGCTCTTATCATTGCCTCAAGTGTTCGGGATGATTGGCTTGACGGGCCAATTGTGCAAACAATCTTTGTCTTCCTTTTGGCAATTAAACTCATACTCCTTTCCTCCTCTCCATCAAACAGGTAACCTCTCCTCCAAGGATAAGGATGATGGAAGAGTAATAGACCCAGAGGAAGAAGATGACAAGTGTGCTCAGGGAGCCATAGATCATAGAAAATCTTCCAAGGTGGAGAATATACCATCCAAAAATCTGTTTTGCCATTTCCCACATAATGCTCGTAAAGAGGGCGGAGCGAAGGGCTACACTGAAGTGAATCTTTCTATTTGGAATAACCTTATAAATTAGAAAGGCCATACAAAAGGTGAAGAAGAAAGGGACGAAATACCTGAGGATGAATTTTAAAATAGGTCCGATTTCAAATAAGATTTTTAAATGATAACCTTGAATGAAAGTAATCGCTGATGTAAGGAACATGCTTGCAAGAAAAAATATACTTGCCAGAATGATCATAAGTAGGTCTATTGCCTTCCCTCGCAATACACTTCTGTTTCTATCAGTATTGAAGACTATGTTGATGGCAGTTCTTAAAGAACTAAAAAACCAGGTGGATGTCCATATCAAACCACCGATACCTAAAACTCCCACAATATTACGATCATGAACGATTCTCATAATGTTCTTCATAATCCTCGGGTCAAGTGAAGGGAGTGCATTTTCTAAGAAATGTCTGATTTGTCTCAATACCTCCCGATCTGTATAAAGGTAAGCCCCTGCAATTGAGAGAAGTAATAAAATAAAGGGGATCAAACAGATAATCAGGTTGAATGCAATTCCGGCAGATAGAAAGAAACCGTGATCGCTATCAAATTTTTTTACCGAAATCCATAAAAATCGCAGTTTCCCTAAAATACCCTTCTTCAATTTCATTGGATGTCCTGCGTAGATGGGCTCTCACGCGAAATCCTCCCCTTTAAGGAATTCCTTATAGCCCTTGGAACCCATAAAAGTAGAGTAAAAAAGATCCCCAAACCAATCGATCCCAAAATGGTATAAACCAGGGAAGTTTCAAATCTCCATATCAAGAAACGGATTATGACCCTTGGCGCATCAGAATTTTGAACAGAAAATATTGCGATTCCTACAGCAATTAAAAATGCAACATAAAAAAATATCTGCATATTCCCCTCCTGATCTTATGATTCCTAATCTCCCCTAACTTCTCCCTATAGGTGAGAAGATTAGGACAAACCCTCACTGACCTTCATAAGGGTTGGAAAAGAAAGAATCGAAAATATCACTTATAATTTTATTAACAATCTCCTCAATCTTTTCGGGTGTTAGTCTTGTCAGGGTCACCTCCTTTTCTACCTCCACATTTCTCGTAAAAACCTTAACCTCCCTTTTGACCCCTAAATGGATAAGGAAATGAACCGATGTCTTTACACCTGTGCGGAAGGGAGCTGCCTTTCCTTCTGTCCAGAACCTTTTGATCTCAACCATCAGCACAGAATCAGCCTCGATCCTTTTTAAAGATTCTGGTTTACCATCCCATTTCTCAATCGTAATAGCCTTCAACCCGGAGCGAGAGACTGCCTTTGATATAGAATCCATTATTGCCCTTTCTAATGGGAATGGCTCACTTTTAAAATAACTTGAAACCCCCTGTAGAGGTGTGTGCATTCCAATATATAATCTATCAGGCCTCTCATCCTTAAAAGGCGCAATCCCTATGGAGGGACCGATCTTATCTCGAAGGGAAGGAAATTCTCCTTTTGGTTGATATTGAATAGGGATCAAGTAAGTTCCTGTTTTGGCACAGCTCAAAATAAAAAAAATTGAAGTAATAAGAATGAGGCATCGATGAAACTTCATATTATCCCCCTTTTCCGTGAACAATGGTTTATATCTAAATTAATCTTGAATCGCTCAATTCAAATAATACCTAAATTGAGCGATATTTTTTATAATGTAGCCGCACCCTTCAAGTGCGAGGGTTTTGGCCTACCGCCAAAGGCGACTTGATCATCACTCAATGGGTGTTTTTTTGGCGCAGGCTAAAGCCTGCGGCTACAGGTTTCTTTCAAAAGAATCGCTCAACTTAGATAATAATAAATTCTTTCATATTAATTATATCTTAGTCAAGTTAAAATGTGGGGAATTCTGAAAAAGTCCTGAAATGACTGAAGAGGTGGGGCTCCAAACCCTTCGAATGCGGACATTGAGAAGTTAAATTGCTTACAATCGCTTCAAAGAAAATCAGGCATTTTCAGGGTATTAACCAATAGTGCCATATTTTATAGACATTTATTAAGAAATGTTGTAGAAATAGTCATATCCTAAATTGCGAGGATTGAAATAATTCTTAGAATTCAATTTAATCTCTGAAAAGAAACCCTTACTTTCTGAGCTTTTTGTATCAATAAAGTAATCAGTTAACCCTTCTATATACCTGAAATATTATATGAAGAAATCGATAAAGAAAATTTTTTAGATTTAGGTTAAAATTATAAAAATATCTCAAAAAAAGTTGCTAAGATGATAGGGATTTAAGGGAAAATGCTTTAAAAACCATAACCCCTTGAACCCTAAAATCCCTGAATCCATTTGAATATGATATAATTATAAGGAGGCTTTATGCGGTTTCCCCAATACAGGCCAAGAAGATTAAGAAGGAATGAACTTTTTCGAAAAATCATCCGTGAAACATCCCTGACGCCAGATGACTTGATCCTTCCACTCTTTGTCCGTCCGGGGAAAGGTATTAAACAACCCATCTCCTCAATGCCCGGACACTTCCAGCTATCCATTGACCTCTTGACCGAAGAAGTAAAGGAGGCAAAATCCCTGGGAATCCTCGGAGTGATACTTTTTGGAATCCCTGAAAAAAAGGATGAGCTGGGTTCTGAGGCATATTCCGATAATGGGATTATTCAGAGGGCAGTGAGGGAGATAAAGGAAAAGGTTGATGGTATACTTGTGATTACTGATGTTTGCCTCTGTGAATATACAAGCCATGGCCATTGCGGAGTGGTTAAGAATGGAGAGGTGTTAAATGACGAAACCCTGGAGCTTCTCTCCCGACAGGCCCTATCCCATGTCAGGGCAGGAGCAGATATGGTTGCCCCTTCTGATATGATGGATGGAAGGATTGGGGCAATAAGAAAGACACTTGATGAGAATCAGTTTAAAGAAATACCAATCCTCTCATATTCGGCAAAATATGCATCAAGTTTTTATGGTCCTTTTCGTGTTGCCGCGGAATCGAAGCCCCAATTCGGCGACCGCAAATCTTATCAGATGGACCCAGCCAATGGGGATGAGGCCCTCAGGGAAGTAGAGCTCGATATTGAAGAAGGTGCAGATATAATAATGGTTAAACCTGCTCTTCCATATCTTGATATCATATATAGAGTAAAAAATAGATTCAATATTCCAGTTGCAGCTTATAATGTCAGCGGGGAATTTGCACTTATAAAGGCTGCCGATCAACTGGGATGGGTAGATGGAGATCAGGTTATGATGGAATCTTTAACCTCCATAAAAAGGGCTGGTGCTGATATTATATTGACCTATTTTGCAAAGGAAGCAGCAAAAAAATTAGGATGATCTCCAAAAAGTTGCTAAGATGATATGGATTCAAGGATTCAAGAGAAAAAAAGATATGGACTAATATCAAAGATAATAATGGCTTCATTATCAGTTCCGCCTAACATAAAATCCTTAGAAAATTAACACTTGAATCCTCGAATCCTTTTTGGCAACGAAATTGAAGAAGAACCAAAAATTATTGTTAAAGGATGATTAGTGAAGACTGATAAAAATATAAAAACAAAAAATAACTCAAGCCCTGAAATTCAGACCCTGAAATATCCATTAAGAATGGTTGCCTGGGAATTAATACGAAGCTGTAATCTTTCATGTATTCATTGTCGTGCCTCTTCTGAGCGTGGACCATATCCGGGTGAGTTAAAGACAGAGGAATGTCTAAGGGTAATGGACGAAATATCGACAATATCCAAACCAGTTATCATTCTTACAGGTGGTGAACCCCTGCTTCGGGCTGACATCTTTGATCTGGCAAGATATGGATCGGATAAAGGTTTTCGGATGGTAATGGCCACAAACGGCACATTGATCACCGAAGAAACTGTTAGGAGGATGAAGGCCTCAGGAATCCAGAGGATCAGCATAAGTCTCGATGGCCCGGATTCTGAAACCCATGATGCCTTTCGAAGGGTTAATGGTGCATTTGAGGGATCATTGAGGGGCATTGAGATAGCAAAGAAGGAAGGGCTACAGTTTCAAATAAATACAACTATTACAAAGGCAAACCTCCATCTCATAGAGGATATCCTTCAGCTTGCTCGGAAGCTTGGCGCTTCGGCCCATCATATATTCCTGCTGGTCCCAACGGGGAGAGGGAAAGGACTTAAAGACCAGGAGATAACAGCTCTCGATTATGAAAGGACACTCAACTGGTTTTATGAACAGAGGGATCGTGTGCCCCTTCAATTAAAAGCTACCTGTGCCCCTCACTATTATAGAATCCTTCGCCAGCGGGCTAAGAAGGAAGGTAAGAGGATTATCACAAAGGAAGACGGACTGGATGCTATGACAAGGGGCTGTCTCGGGGGTATCTCCTTCTGTTTCATCTCCCATACAGGACAGGTTCAACCCTGTGGTTATCTGGAGCTGAATTGCGGTAATGTGAGGGAAAAACCTTTCCAGGAAATCTGGGAATCATCCGAAATATTCCAGAATCTCCGCAATTTTGATGGATATAAAGGAAAATGCGGAAGGTGTGAATTCAGAAAGGTCTGTGGAGGTTGCCGGGCAAGGGCATATGAACTCTCAAATGACTATATGGCTGAGGAACCATATTGCATATATGAGCCGTCTTAAATCCTTTCTAAGATTTCGAATCAGTCTGACTCTAAAATTTTTGGTAGCCATGGTTATTCTCGTCCTGATAACCTCAGGGACATTTGGATGGTTTTTTGCAGGAAGAGAGATGGCATTCCTCAGAAATGAGCTGACCAATCATGGAAAGTCTTTGACACATGCATTCCAAATACTTGCGAACCAGGGGATATCCCTTCGAGATCGTTCTACTGTGCAGGACATTGCTGAAAATATTGTAAGGGATGAGGATGTGGTTCAACTCACCCTCATTGGAGATAATGGGGAAACTCTTGCAAATGCCCAAAAAGATGGTATCTCCATTGAGACTCATCCTGTTTATTTTATTAACCAGCCCATCCGGTCCAAAGAAGGCAAAGTAATCGGAACATTGAAAATCGGTCTCTCCCTCAAAAAATTGGATACCCGACTATTTGAATTAAGGAGAGATATCCTTTTTGTTACCTTAGGGGTACTGGGAATAGGATTTCTCCTTACCCTCATCTTTATCAGGTTGTTCCTTAAACCAATTGAAAAGTTGGCCTCTGCTACAAAGGGGATAGCAAAAGGAGAATTGGTTCAGAGTGTTGATGTTCGATCAAGAGACGAGATCGGTGACCTCGCCAGGGCATTTAATCAGATGACACTTCAGCTCAGGGAATCGAGAAACGATCTTGAAAGGAAAGTCGAGGAAAGAACAAGACAACTGGAGGAAAACATCGCAGAGCTTAATCAGGCGAGGATGTCAGCTTTGAATATGCTCGATAATCTCCATCAAGCAAAGAAGGAACTTGAGATAGCAAACAGAGAATTAAAGGAGATGGATGAAACCAAATCGAAATTTATTGGAATCGCATCCCATGAATTGAAAACTCCTCTTACTGCGATCAAGGCAAATATAGACTTTATACTCTCCGAAAAGGAGGGGAAGATTCCTGAAAATCTCAGGCCATATCTACTCACAATCCAGCGAAATACTAACCGAATCCAGGGAACCATGGATCGTATGCTTGATCTAACAAGGATCAAAGCAGGGAGCCTTCTCCTTAATAAAGAACCTGTAGTCCTTAAAGATGTGATCAGCGGATATATTAATGAGATAAAGCCTGTAGAGAAGAACCTTTCCATTAAAGTAGATATTCCTGATGATCTCTCTGTATATGCAGATAGGGACCGTCTTCACGATATATTTCTCAATCTTCTATCCAACGCATTTAAATTTACTAAAGATGGTGGAGAGGTCTCTGTATATGCAAGAAAAAAGGGGAATTACGTTCTTCATGAGATTCGGGACAATGGAATTGGAATTCCTGAGGATAAACTGAAAAAGGTCTTTGAGGAATTCTATCAGGTAGAAAGCGGCAAACATGGTGGCACAGGTCTCGGACTCGCTATCACGAAGAAGGTTATCGAAGAACATGGAGGAGAGATTTGGGTTGAGTCCCAGTTAGGGAAAGGCTCAACTTTTTACTTTACCCTCCCTGTTTATGAGGAAAGGGAATATGGAAAAACTCTCCAACCATAAGGATTTAAAAGGAAAGGTTCTGATTGTAGATGATACACCCGATACATTAGAGATCATTCAGAAACTTCTTCGCTACGAAGGATACAATGTAATACTCGCTTCTTCGGGTGAGGAGGGGGTTAGGAAGGTGGAGGAGGAAAGACCTGATATCGTCTTGATGGATATCAACCTGCCAGGGATAGATGGAAATGAGGCGCTCAGGAGAATCAAGAAGATAAATCCTATACAGTGTGTGATCATGCTTACTGCCTATGCCACAGTGGACAATGCCATTCAGGCCCTCAAGGAGGGTGCCATAGATTTCATAAAGAAACCATTTGAGAACGATCACCTAATTCACATAGTTAACCAGGCCCTCGAGAAATATATAACCCTTAAAGAGAAGGAGAAACTGGAGGAGGAGGTAAGAAGACTTTCTATAACAGACGATCTGACAGGCCTATACAATCACCGCCATTTTTTTAAGACCCTTGAGGCAGAGATGGTTCGTATGATGAGGCAAAAGACCTCACTTTCTCTATTGATGTTCGACCTCGACAATTTTAAAATCTTTAACGACCGCTATGGCCACCTCGAGGGAGATAAGGTTTTAAAAAAGATTGGTGAGATCATAAAAAATTCGATTCGTAGTAATGTGGACTCAGGTTATCGCTATGGAGGGGACGAATTCGCTGCTCTCCTTATAGGTGCATCAAGTGATCAGGCGATTGCCATTGCTGAGAGGATTCGCTCTTCTATTGAGCAGGCTGGATTTGAAAAGATTACTGTAAGCATAGGTCTTGCTGAATATAAGGAAGGTCTGGAGCTTGAGGAATTTGTAAAGTCTGCTGATGATGCCATGTATATTGCAAAGAATTCAGGTGGAAATCGTGTCAAAACAATCACCCCATAGGCCCCGGCTCTTTCTTATCGATGGCTCATCTTATATCTTCAGGGCATTTTACGCCATTCGCCACCTATCAAATTCCAGAGGTCTTCCCACAAATGCCATCTTTGGATTTACACAGATGCTTCTCAAAATCCTAAAAGAACATCGGCCTGAATATCTCGCAGTTGTATTCGATTCAAAGGCTCCAACCTTTCGAAGCGATGTCTATAAAGAGTATAAGGCCAATCGACCTTCAATGCCTGATGCCCTAATCCCCCAAATCCCTTATATCAAGAAGGTCATAGATGGATATAGAATTGCCATTCTCGAGATGGATGGATATGAGGCAGATGATATCATAGGGACTGTAGCAAAGGCAGTTGAGCCAGAGGTTGACGTTGTTATCATCACAGGGGATAAGGATATACTCCAGCTTGTAGGTAAACGAATTCAGGTCTACGACACTATGAAGGAAAGAAGGATAGGGGAAGAGGAGGTAAAGGAACGCTTCGGTGTCAGACCCGAACAGGTGGTGGAGGTGATGGGTCTTTCAGGAGATACAATCGATAACATCCCTGGTGTTCCGGGCATAGGTGAAAAGACCGCCATAGAGTTGATTAAGAATTTTGGATCAATCGAAAATCTCATTAAAAATTTAGATCTTATTCCAAAGAGGCTCAAAGAAAAATTAGAAACCCACGCTGAACTGGCAATCCTTAGCCGCAGGCTTGCTACAATAAACACTAATGTTCCTATAACCTTTCGCATCGAAGACTTTGCCATTAACCCACCTGACTTGAAAAGGCTAAAGGAGATATTCAAGGAACTTGAATTTAATAAATTTTTAAAGGAGCTCCCTGAAGAGAGAGAGATTCTAAAAAGAGATTACCATCTTATCACCGAGCAAAATCAATTTCTTGCCCTACTGGAGGAGCTTAGAAAGGCTCAAACCTTTTCGATAGATATTGAGACAACCTCCCCATACCCGATGTGGGCTGAGTTGGTAGGATTAAGCATCTCTTATATACCTCATCAGGCCTTTTATATACCCTTAGGGCATATACCCCATGAGGGTTACTCTCAGCTCTCTTCCGAGTGGGTATTAGAACAGCTAAAACCCATACTTGAGGATGAAAATATAAAAAAGGTTGGACAGAATATAAAATATGAATGGATCGTATTAAAACGCCACGGCATCGACCTCAGAGGAATTGAATTTGATACGATGATCGCCTCCTATCTTCTCAACCCAACAAAACATAATCATAACCTCAGTGAGATTGCCCGAGAATACCTTGATCGTCCGCTTACGGATTACAAAGAACTTGTGGGTTCGGGGCAGAAGGCAGTGACCTTTAATCAGGTAGATCTGGAAAGGGCAAAAAAGTATAGCTGTGAGGATGCGGACGTAACTCTTCAGCTTTTCCACCTGCTTCATAAAAGGCTTGAAGAAGAAGGGCTCAACGACCTCTATGACCAGGTGGAAGGACCGTTAATCATTGTCCTGGGAAAGATGGAGATGAACGGGGTAAAGATTGATATCGATCTCCTAAGGGATTTTTCAAAGGAGATTGAAACCCAACTTCTCCAAAGGATGGAGAGAATATACAGTCTTGCAGGAGAGGTCTTCAACATCAATTCCTCCCAGCAACTTGGAAAGATCCTCTTTGAGAAGTTGAAACTGCCTGTCATTAAAAGGACAAAAACTGGATATTCAACCGATGTTGAGGTCCTTGAAAAACTCTCCCTCCAGCATGACTTACCACTTGAGATTCTCGGCTATCGCAATTTGAATAAGCTAAAATCTACATATATTGATGCCCTTCCAAAGCTTGTCCACCCCGAGACAGGCCGCCTCCATACCTCATATAATCAAACCGTCACTGCTACAGGCAGACTTTCATCAAGTGATCCCAATCTTCAAAACATCCCGATTCGATCTGAGGAGGGAACAAGAATTCGTCAGGCATTTATCCCTGAAAAGGGATGCCTTATTGCATCTGCAGACTATTCTCAGATTGAATTGAGGATACTGGCTCATCTATCCCAGGATGAGAGATTGATTGAGGCCTTCATGAGGGATGAGGATATTCATGCCCGAACCGCATCAGAGATATTTGGTGTTCCAATGGAAAATATAACACCCTCCATGAGGAGGGAAGCAAAGGTAATAAACTTTGGTATCATATATGGAATGAGTGCTTATGGGCTTTCTCAACAATTAGGCTCTGAACCTAAGATTGCTCAGGATTATATAGATGAATATTTCAGAAAATATACAGGGGTTAAGGACTATATACAAAAAAGTCTTAAAGAGGCAAGGGATAAAGGTTATGTCACAACCCTTCTCAGCAGGAGGCGTTATTTACCAGAGATGAACTCCCAGACTTCGGCAATTCGGCAGGCATCTGAAAGGATGGCAATAAATACCCCACTCCAGGGAACTGCAGCCGATATCATCAAGCTTGCTATGATCCGTATTCAGAATCGTATAGAAGAACTTTCCCTCAATACAAAAATGATAATGCAGGTTCACGATGAGCTGGTCTTTGAGGTGCCTGAGGAGGAGATTCCGAAAGCACTTTCAATGATTCAGAATGAAATGGAGAAGGTAATAACCCTATCCATCCCTCTAAGGGTCTCAATCCATTATGGTAAAAACTGGGCAGAGGCACATTGATAATAAATTTATCTTCGATTCCAATTCCCTTTTAATAAATGAAATGGGAATTGATGAATGTAAGGGACAAAGGCTAAGCTTACATCTCCTTTATCTAAATACCTGGAAATAATCTCCGAAACCTCCTTCTCTGAAATAAACTTATAATTTATTGTCTCATTTGTCTTCCAGTCGAGTATCCATATCTTCATCATCACCCGAGCTGGATCTTTTACCTCTTCCACTGCCTTCCCCGCCACATCTGACATTAAATCCAAAGCCTCCTTAATGCTGATATTTCTACTCCTCATTGCCTGTCGATGGTAGGCCATTATGGCATAATAATCAAATTCATTCCCAAGTGCCTCCGTAAGTGTTTGTGAAAACCATGCAACTCCACTGGAATGGTTCAGAACAGCGTCAAAATAGAGATTAATGGCAAACTGAAGATTTGAGTTTGACTCTCTGGCAACATTCATCAATCTCTTCGCCACATTCATCAACCAGCGGTTTTTCCAGTGTGCCCATGTCCAAAAACGATCTGTGTATGCCTTGACATAATATTTTCCCGATTCGGATTTATAAGGATTTATATAAAAAAGGTCAGGATGGGGGGAGTATCCATACTCCTTTAAGAACTCCTTAGAGGCCCAGGTATTGAAATCTTCATTATGTTTGAGTATCAAATCATCCTGAAACAGAATTCCATCAATAGGGTATCGACCAAGGTCACGGAATATTCCTTCAAGACGATTTAATACATAAGGATGAAATAGATTAAGCCCTCTTGTTATCTCCATCTTCTGGGTCTCGAAGTTGTAACTCCAGCATCTATACTCAGGATTGTCCTGAATTCCATATGTGGCGTAACGTGTTGTCATCCAGGCAAATATTTCCAATCCATGCTTATGGACAATATCAGCTATCTTTCCGAGGATGTCATCCACCACCAGTGAATAATCAGTATTGAAATATACTCCTTCTTCATGACGGGGAGTTACAAATTTATAGACTCTGTCGCCCCGGTTTTGAAAGACCCTAAAGATGACTGTATCTATCCCCGAATCCTTCAATTCCTTTATCCTCTTTTCAACCTCTTTAAGATTCTTTCCATCCAAATAGAAAATCTGGGCACAAACCCTCCTTTTAACATTCTTCATTTCTGAAGGATAATCTGTTTTATTCTCATTTGAAACTGACCCAGGGGGATTCTCCTCTGCCTGAAGAATTGGGAAATAGATAAGGGCAAAACATATTAGAATCAATATAACGATCCATCTTTTCATTGATACCTCCTAAAATAGGTCCCCAACTAATTCTTGAATCGATCCCACACCTACTAACTCAATTCCTTTTATTCCCTTCATTCTCTCCAGATTCTTTTTTGGAAGAAGGCATCTTTGAAATCCCAATCTTTCGGCTTCCCTAACCCTTAGCTCCGGTTGACTGATCCCTCTTACCTCCCCTCCAAGTCCTACCTCTCCAAAAACCACGATACCCGATTCAATAACTTTATTCTTCAAACTCGAGGCGATAGAGGCAATAATCCCCAGATCAACTCCTGGTTCATCTACCCTTATCCCTCCAGCAATATTGAGAAAGATATCTTGGTTTAGGAGATGGATTCCCAATCTCTTCTCCATGACAGCAACCAAAAGGGAAACCCGATTGACATCCACTCCCTCGGCCACCCTTCGGGGGAGACCGTAGTGGGTTGGAACTACCAATGCCTGAAGCTCGACCAAAATGGGCCTTGAACCTTCAAGAGTGGCCAGAACCACTGATCCTGAAGATGACTGCCCCCTTTCGGAAAGAAAGAATTCTGAGGGGCTTGCAACTTCCACCAGCCCAGAATCCTTCATCTCAAATACACCTATCTCATTTGTGGAACCGAAGCGATTCTTTACTGCCCTCAATATCCTAAATGAGTGTGTGGATTCTCCTTCAATATAGAGCACCGTATCAACCATATGTTCAAGCACCTTTGGTCCAGCGATAAAACCTTCTTTGGTAACATGGCCCACGAGAAAAATTGGGATGGAGAGATGTTTTGCCAGGTATAGCAAGCGACTCGACGCCTCCCTAACCTGGGTTATCGATCCAGGGAGTGAAGGGATTTCAGAAGAATATATTGTCTGGATTGAATCAACCACTGCCACCACAGGTTTTATTGTCTGAATATCCTGGAGGATCTTCTCCAATGATGTTTCAGAGACAACAAAAAGCTCTGGGCAAGGGATACCTATCCTCTGAGCCCTCATCTTTGTCTGCTGAAGAGATTCTTCTCCGGAGATATAGAGAACCCTTTTACCTCCCGCTGCCAGCTTGTTCAACACCTGAAGAAGGAGGGTTGACTTTCCAATACCAGGATCTCCACCTATTAAAACTACTGATCCAAATACAATCCCTCCACCCAATACGCGATCGAATTCTCCAATTCCTGTTTGAAGGCGACCCCTCTCATCCGGGATGATCTCTGTTACAGAAACTGGAATAGCACCTGCCTCAAAACCCAAGATATCCCTTTCGGGCACCTTCTCTTCGATCACCCTCTCCTCGGTAAAGGTATTCCATTCCTGACATCCAGGACATCTTCCAAGCCACTTAGGAGACTGGTAACCACAGGACTGACATACAAAATGTATTTTTGCTTTGGCCACTGAAAATCCTCTCAAAACCTTCTCTAAGGGGGAAGAAAAAAATTTTATTAAAGATTTATTTTTGTCATTTTAACAAAAAGAACCCTCAAGGTCAAAAAAACATAATTGCTAATTGGTGGAGAGACTTGGATTAGAGTTTAATATGAAAGACTTTTCTTCTATTATTTATAGACTCTGCGATAATTTATAAAAGATATAAGGATGAGGCTCTTATTTTGAGAGCCCTGAAAAAACGTTTAAAAAGAATTTTGATTAAGGAGGTGGGGTGGAAAAGCCTTCGAGCAGATACCTCTAAAAGTTTAGCACTAATGATTAATACCCTGAAATTGCTTTATTTTTTTGAAGCGATTGTAAGCAATTTAACTTCTTAATGTCCGCATTCGAAGGGTTTGGAACCCTACCTCCCCAGTCATTCCAGGACTTTTTCAGAACTCTCTCAAAAAAGACTTGACAAAAATTAGTATTTGATATTTAATATATTAAATGCCAAATCCACTTTCCAAATTGAAATCCTTTACCAAACCCATATTAAGGGATGAGGTCTATCTCCTTATGAAAGAAGCAATCCTAACAGGTGAGATGGCCTCTGGAGAAAGGCTCTCTATTGGCCGCCTCTTTCAGGAGATCGGGGCGAGCCCCACTCCCATTCGAGAGGCCCTTTTAAAATTGGAACAGGAAGGTTTTGTCACCCGTTTACCAAAGGGAGGATTCATCGTTAGTCGATTCACAAAAAAGGATATAGAGGAGATTTTCGATATCAGGGGTCTTTTAGAGAGTTATGCCGTTGGTTTGGCCATGAATCATATCCAAAAAGAAGACATCCAATGGTTAGAAGAAAACATCAAAGACTCGGAGCAATATATCCTGAAAAATAAATTGAATAAGGTTAGCATCCTAAATACTGCATTTCATGACTACCTGAACCAACTTTCAAGAAACGACAGACTCCTCCTTATCATCAAAGGACTGAGAGACCAAATCTTCCAATACCGGTCAGCAATCCTCAGGGTTCCGGAAAAGGCGAAGATCTCCATCGAACATCATAAGAGGATGATCGATGCTATCAAAAATAAGGATGTAGAGTTACTCAAAAAACTTGTCCATGAACATATCCAGGTGGGCAAAGAGGTCATCCTCTCTGAAATAGAGAAGGGAAACATCAAATTATGATAGCAGATTTAGATGTAAAGGTTAAAGTGGCTGGGCTCACCTTTAGGAACCCAGTCCTTCCTGCAGCCTCTGAATTAGTGATCGATGGTCAATCGACAAAAAAGATAATTAACGCAGGTGTGGGTGGTGTCGTCACAAAGACTTTCACCACAGACCCTGAATTCAGAATCAGGCTCAGGCCCTATCAATTTCCTTTAAACCATTTCGATCCGGCCTTTAAGAAATCCGGGAGTTTCTATTCTCTTGCCTCCCCTCATGTCCAGGAAATGAACCTCGTCATGGAGAAAAATGTTCCAGAAATAGCCCATATTTGCAATGAGAATAAGATACCTCTTATTGTCAGTTTTTACGAAAACCCCCATGATTTGACCTCTTGGAAAAGGGTGGCCAAAGGGTTTGAAATGGCTGGAGCCCATATGTTGGAACTTAACTTCTCTTCACCTACCATGAAATACGATCTTGAAAAAGGTTTGAGGTCCAGTTTTAAGATTATAGAGGCAGTCTCGAGATCTTGCCACATCCCTTTCGGGGTTAAGATCAGCCCAATGTTGGAACCCTTGATCGATGCCGTGAAGGGTTGGAAGGAGAGAGGCATCTCCTTTATCACCGCTCATAATGCGCCCAGTGGGATCTATATAGATGTGGAGACAGAGGCGCCTTATGGAGCTCCTGCCATAGGAGGGTATCTCATCGGTAAGCCTTTCCTTCCTCTCTCCCTGGCCAGGGTGGTTCAGATCCTGAAATCGATTGATCTTCCTGTTTTCGGAGTGGGAGGGATTTTCGATTGGAGGGATGCTCTCCAGTATCTCCTCTGCGGCTGTTCCCTTGTTGAAGTAGGAACGGCGGCCTATATGGAAGGATTAGGCATTTTTAAGAAGATCAATCAAGGGATTTTTCTCTGGATGAGGAGAAAAAGATATTCATCCATCGCAATCTTTAGAGGGAAGGCGCTTCAAAGGATTACTAGTTCGGTGGAGTTGAAAAAGAGGGAAATTGCTCCCTATTCCCTTCCTCCAGATACACCTTATGCACCAAAGATTGATCAGAAGAGATGTAGTCTTTGTCAGGCTTGCTGCAGAAGCTGCCTTTATCAGGTGTTTCATTTAGAGAGGAAAGAGAGGAGGATTGTGGTCGAAAGAGATCGATGCTGGAGTTGTGGTCTCTGCGTCGGCATCTGTCCTGAGAGGGCCATTACCCTGGTCGATAAAAAAACGGGGAAAGTTATCTGGGGTGGGCAAGGGATAGCCCTGCCTTTTAGCTAAAAGAGGGATTTCAATAGAAAAGGAGGTGAGATTTTAAGCAGCTTTGGGAGAAAACTGGGCGAATTCATTTCAAAAATCATTCCTAATAAATTAGAAAGGAGGAGGACGATGAAGAAGATAATAATAACTCTATTGATAATAATAATGAGCCTGACCTTCAGTGTTATGAAAGCTTCCCTTCAGGCAGTGGAGCTAAAGATGGCTACCTTTCTTCCAAAGGATGATGTGAACCTCACTGCCTGGTGGGCCTTTGTGGAAGAAGTCAATAAGAAATCGAAGGGTGAAGTGGTTATTAAGTTTGTGGGAGGCCCAGAGGCCATCCCTGCCTTTAAACAATTTGAAGCGGCAAGGACAGGCGTGGTGGATATCATTTTCGGATGTGAGGCTTACTACGGTGGAACCGTTACTGGAGCGGCCTACACTCACCTGAGTCGTCTCACTCCACCTCAAGAAAGAAAGAGTGGATATTACAATTTAAGAGTCGATCTCTTGAAGAAACACAATCTCTTTTACCTTGGCAGACCCGAACACGGGGTCTGGTTCCATATCTTCACCAATAAAGCGGTGAAGAAGCCGCAGGAGATGGCTGGCCAGAAGATTCGCACCTCAGCCACCTATGAACCCTTTGTGAAAGCTTTGGGAGCTGTTCCCATCACACTGCCTGGATCAGAGGTCTATACCGCTCTTGAGCGCGGTGTAGTGGATGGTTATGCCTGGTGCGTCTTGGGAAATATCTCCATGGGATGGCCAGAGGTATGTAAGTATATCATTGAACCAAGGATCTATTCGATGAATCTCGAGACACTGATCTACCTGGACACCTGGAATAGACTCCCGAAACCGATGCAGACGCTGATGGCTGATATCATGATGGAAAATGAGGCAAAATTTACAAAGATCTTTGAAGAATTAGGCGAAAAAGAACTGAAGGCCATGCAGGCCAAAGGAATGAAATTGATCAAATTCAGCCCAGAGGATACAAAATGGTATATAGACTTAGCTTACAATGCAGGTTGGGATGAGGTCTTCAAAAAAGCTCCAGAACTCGGTCCAAAACTGAAAAAACTTAATTTTCAATTTCACCCCTTCAACCATTCTTTTCTACAGAAGGGGTGAAGGGTAAGGAAGAGTTTGAGTAGATAAAAGATGGGAAAGATATTTGACAGGATTTTGGTCATTCTCTTTTGGGTGGCAGGGGGCCTTCTGATGTTTTCAACAGTCGGAACATGTATGGATGTAATTCTGCGATACTGTTTTAACCGACCCATCCACTGGATGCTTGAGATTACAGAATATATAATGCTCTATATCCCTTTTTTAGGGGCTGGCTTCGTATTAAAAGAGGAAGGCCATATTCGGGTTGATATATTGATCAACCATTTCAAGGAAAGGACGAGAAAGGGACTCAATGTCATCACCTCCTTTTTAGGTGGGATGGTGATGTTGGTTTATACCTGTTTTGGAGGGGAGGTCACATGGGATTATTTTAGAAGGGGGGTTCCTGCCCTGGAGTCCTTAAAGACGCCCATGTTCCTCATCCTGATGATTATTCCAATTGGAGGATTCTTCTTTACGATCCAATTTTTCAGACAGATGGTTAGTTACTACCAAAAGCTAAGGGATGAATCCGGAAGAATATAGTGATGGAATGGTGGATGGCCTTATCCTTGCTCATCGGCGGAACCGTTTTCCTCATGTTTATGGGATTGCCTGTCGGGATCTCTTTTCTCTTTGCCAACCTCATCGGAACCCTGACTCTTATGGGGGGAGTCTCTGGATGTAAACTATTGATTCTCAATCTCGAAGAGAGCCTCACATCCTTCGGTCTTCTCACGGTACCCATGTTTATCCTGATGGGTGAAGTGATGTTCCATTCTAAGATGGCCCTCCGTGCCATTGATGCCTTAGATTATTGGATTGGCCGGGTTCCAGGGAGATTGGGACTCCTCGCAGTTGCCTCCGGAACGATATTTGCCGCCACCAGCGGCTCTACTATTGCTAATACCTCTATGTTGGGTTCCTTATTGATTCCAGAGATGGAGCGTCGTGGTTATCAGAAGGCTATGAGCATTGGACCCATCTTGGGAAGCGGTGCCCTTGCCATGCTGATCCCGCCCAGCATCTTGGCTGTCATCCTTGCTACATTGGTTGAGGTCTCCGTAGGAGGAATGCTTATTGCAGGAATTCTTCCAGGCTTGCTTCTAGCCTCCCTATATGCCATATACATTATGATCCGATGCCAGATCCAGCCTGAAATCGCTCCCCCCTATGACATCCCTCCTGTTCCTTTAAACAAGAAATTAAAAGAGACAGTCATTTTTGTACTTCCCCTTGGGCTGATCATTTTTATAGTGGTGGGGATCATATTCTTGGGAATGGCCACACCCTCTGAGGCAGCAGCCATGGGCGCCATCGGATCAATTCTTCTCTCCGCCTTTTATCGAGGGATGAACTGGGAGGTATTTAGAAAGTGCCTCTCCGGAACAATCAAGATGACCACCTTTATATTCATCATTATCATGGCATCCATGATCTTCAGCCAGTTACTCGCCTTCTCGGGTGCAAGCAGCGGCCTCATCCAGGCTGTGGTCAAAATGAAACTCCCGCCTCTATTAATTTTGATCTGTATGCAGGTAACCCTTCTCTTTCTCGGCTGTTTTATGGATAACCTTTCTATCGCGGTAATTGCGGTTCCAATCTATATGCCGGTTCTCAAGGCCTTAGGCTTCGACCCTCTGTGGGTGGCTACCATGACGCTTATCAACATGGATATGGGAAACCTTACTCCTCCCTTTGGTCTACAACTCTTTGTGATGAAAGGGATGCAACCCACGACTTCGATGGCGGTAATTATCCGTTCCACGCTTCCATTTGTTTTATGTGAGGCACTGACATTGATCGCCATCATGATCTTCCCAGAGATTGCCCTCTATCTACCCAGTTTGATGCGAAAGGGATAAGGGATAAAGGAATGTTTAAAAGAATAAACCATATCGGAATAGTTGTTAGTGATTTTCAAGAGGCAATAAGCCTTTATTCCAAAACCTTCAGGATGAAACTGGATAAAACCATCGAAATCTCGGATGCCGAGCTCAAGATCGGTATCTTCAAAATAGGAGGGATCGAGATCGAGCTCCTTCAGTATGGAAATCCTGAACTTCCTATGGTGAAGGCCCTCAGAGGGGATCAGTTAGGAATGAATCATATCTGTTATGAGGTGAAAGGATTCGATGATACCCTCAAGAAGCTTATGGAGAGTGGCTTTAAACTGATCGAAGGCTTTCCCCGGAAGGGAGTTTATGGAAGGATTGCCTTCTTCATCCCTCCCCATTCACCGGAAGAAAGAATTGAGATCTTAGAGGTAGAAGTAAAAGATGAATAGGTGGGGAAAAGCACGAAAACTCTGGAATGAGAAGATAGAGGCAATGTCCGAAGAGGAGTTAAGAGACCTTCAATGGAAGAGGCTTAAGAAGCAACTTAAATATGATTATGAAAATTCCATTTACTATCGGGAAAAATTTAAAGAGGTAGGCCTCACACCACGTGACATTCGATCCTTTGAGGATTTTCAACAACTACCCTTGATGACCAAGGATGAACATCGAAGGATCCAGCAAGAATCCATTGAACGTTTCGGTCATCCTTATGGGCTGATCACATGTGCTCCTATGGAGAAGATCGTCCGAATCAGTTCAACCTCAGGGACAACCGGCATCCCAACCCTTTACACTTTGACAAAACATGACGTAAAGGTCGTTAATGAGATGCATGCCCGTAAATACTGGCGTGCAGGTCTGAGGCCAGGCAATATCGTACTTCAGGCCCTCTCCCTCAGCATGTTCACCGGTGGTCTTCCCCTCTCTGATGGTCTTCAGGCGATGGGCCTCTGCTGTGTGCCTGTGGGTATGGAAGGCGGAACCAAGAGGATCATCGACTTTCTACTTTTGACCAGGCCCCAGGCCATCATCACCACACCCTCTTTCGGAGAGTACCTGATCGAAAAGGCACCTTCCCTGATTGGAAAAGAGGCGAGTGAACTGGGAATACGATGGTTCTTCTGTGCGGCAGAACCCGGAGGTGGAATTCCTACCATTCGAGAAAGACTTCGCAAAGGGTTTGGAGCAAGGGTCTTCGACCATACGGGAGGAGGCCATGCCTTTCATGGGATCTGTTGCGGAGACGAAGAATACCGGGGAATGCATTTCATCTCTCCGGATCACTGCATCCTTGAATTGATCGATCCCGAGACCAAAAAGCCGATAGAGATGGTCAATGGTGCCATTGGAGAGATGGCTTTCACCTTCATCGATTGGGAGGGCGGACCTTTCCTCCGTTATGTCCTGGGAGATATCCTCCAGATCTTTACCAAACCCTGTGAATGTGGTTTCCCCGGAATTCGGTTCAAAATCCTGGGACGCGGGGATGACATGTTGATTGTTAAAGGGGTGAATATCTATCCCTCTGCCATCAAGGAAGCCATTTCACAGTTTCATCCAAAGACGACCGGCGTCTTCAAGATCCTTCTGGATCAACCTGGGCCACTGGTAAAGCCGCCTCTCAGATTGCGACTGGAATACGGAACAGGCCTTGGGGAGGAGGAGAGGGAGACCTTGAAAGAGAAGATCAAAACGTACATGAAAGAGAATCTCAGGGTCAATCCAGAGATCGAACTCGTTCCACCTGAATCGATCCGCATCGAAACAGGGGCTACAGGAAAAACGAAACTGATTGAAATCGTGAAGGGTGAAAAGTGAAATTAAGAAAAAAGAGGTATCACTTAAAGGGGCCCAAGATTGATAAGGTCCTTGTCTCTGTCCTGCAGCGGAGGTTCAAATCGATCACCGAGGAGATGGGATTGACTCTCCTGAGAACGACCCGCTCGCCCATCCTGAATGAGGCCAGGGATTTTGTCACAGGCCTCTATGATGCCCGAGGCCGGATGTTGGAGCAGACAGAATATATCCCTGTCCTCGCATTCGCACTTCAGCCCGTCTGTCAGTACATCGTCGAATATTTTGGCAATGAGATCTATCCTGGAGATGTCATCCTCCATAACGATGTCTTCACCCAGGGTAATCAATTAGCGGATATCGCGGTTTTTAAACCCATCTTTTATAAAGGCCATTTAATGGCCTGGGCAGCCTGTAAGGGCCATCAGGCGGATGTGGGTGGAGCCGTCCCGGGTGGATATAACCCACAGGCCAGAGAGGTCTGGCAGGAGGGATTGAGAATACCTCCTGTAAAGATATATGAAAAGGGGCAATTCAGAAAGGATGTCTGGAATCTCATCTTCTCAAATATCCGCTATAGCATTGTGGAAGAGGACATCCGGGCAGAGATGGGAGGTTGTGTCGTTGGAGAAAGGGGAATTCTCAATCTGCTTGACCGCTATGGAAAAGAGGTCATTGAGTCCCATATCGAATATCTCTTCAATTCCACCGAAAAGATGATGCGAAAGGAGATCGAGGCAATCCCGGATGGAACTTATACGGCCGAGAGCTACGTTTACTACGATGGTTTCCATGAGGGTTCAAAATTCAAAATCTCTCTAACGATTCAGGTCCGGGGAAGTGATATCTATTTTGACTACACAGGAACAGATCCACAGACCGAAGGCTTTGTCAATGCCCCTTATGCGGCAAGCCTTTCAGCCATCACACTGACTTTTCTCATGCTGGTCAACCCGGATATACCTCACAATGATGGAACGATGCGACCGATTCATATTCACATACCAGAGGGCACCTTCCTCAATGTCAAATTTCCAGGTGCCTCCACCTTTGGAAATAGTATCACTGGTCCCCATGCGGATGCCATCCTCAAGGCCCTTTCAAGGGCACTGCCTGAAAGGGTAACCGCTGGTTGGAATCGGATGCTCGCCTTTGCCATTTCCGGAAAAGATCCGAGAAAGAACGCACCATATGTGGATATCCTCTTCAATGCCCTGAAGGGAGGTTCCGGAGCCACTTATGGAGTGGATGGATACGATCATATTGGCCTGATCAACTGTGCGGGAGGTATCCTCGCTCAAGACCCAGAGATGTTTGAGCTCACCACCCCTCATCTCCTTTTAAAACACGAATACGTGACCGACTCCGCAGGAGCAGGACAGTGGCGAGGAGGACTCGGTGTAGAGACGATCTTTAAAATCTATGGAGAAGATGTAACAGGGGTGACCTTCGGAGATGGAGTGGATGAAGAGGCAAGAGCATTCGGACTCTTTGGCGGGAAAGAAGGTGCACTGAATAGGATCGATCTGATCTATCCGGATGGTCACATCTATTCTCCTAAATCGAAGGATGTCATTAGAGGTATTCCAAAAGGGACCATCTTCCACCAGATCGCAGGGGGCGGTGGAGGATATGGGGATCCATTGAAAAGATCGCTCGGTAAGGTTTTAAAAGATGTCCGCAATGGCTTCGTTTCGATCGAGCGGGCGAAAGAGGATTACGGGGTGGTGATCGACCCTCAAACCCTTTTAATCGATGAAGAGGAGACGGAAAGACTGAGGGGTCTCAAAATATAAGAATGAGAAAGGGTCTCTGGCCATGAAATATAAGATCGGAATCGATGTAGGGGGGACATTTACGGACTTCCTCCTTGCTCGTGAAGACGGAACCACCCAGATCTATAAAGTCCTTTCTACGCCGGATGACCCCTCCATGGGTCTGATGAGGGGTCTGGAGGAGATGGCGAGGGATCGCAAGATTTCTATTCAAGCATTCATCAAAGAGGTGGATACGATCGTTCATGGCACAACCATCACGACGAATGCCGTACTCACCTATCGGGGAGCCAAGACAGGGCTTCTCACCACCAAAGGGCTCAGGGATACCCTGGAGATGCGAAGAGGAATTCGTGAAGAGCAATATAATAATCGCTTTACCAATGTGGAACCTTTGGTTCCACGATATCTTCGCCATCCCATTGAGGAGCGTTTAGATTACAAGGGAGAAGTGGTCACTCCGATTCGTGAATCTGATGTGGAGGATTCGGTTAAACTCTTTACCCAAGAAGGGATTGAGGCCATTGCTATCTGCTTTATGAACTCCTTTGCCAACTCCCATCATGAAGAGGCGGCTGCCAAAATCATCCGGGAGAAGATGCCCAATGTCTACCTCACCGTCTCGAGTAACCTCCTTCCTTCCATCCGTTTCTATGATCGCATCTCAACCACTGTTCTTAACTCCTATGTGGGTCCTCTCCTGAGAAGTTATTTGACGAGTCTTCTTCGCAAGCTTAAGGGAATCGGGTTTGAAGGTGTGTTGCTCATCATGCAATCCAATGGCGGTGTGCTCTCTCCTGAGAATGCAATTGAGAAAGCGGCTGTCACGCTTCTCTCAGGACCAGCCGGAGGACCTGTGGCAGGCATCACCTATACAACCATCCAGGGTTACAGGGACTGCATCACAGTGGATATGGGAGGGACAAGTTTTGATGCTGCCCTGATCAAGAACCAGACTCCCCTGGTCACCACTGAAGGGGAGATCAACCGTCTGAAGCTGGCATTGCCCATGCTGAACATTGTCACCATCGGTGCGGGTGGCGGATCTATTGGTTGGATCGATGAGGGTGGACTTTTAAGGATGGGACCACAGAGCGCCGGTGCAAAACCAGGGCCTGCCTGTTACAACTTGGGAGGAACATTGCCAACCTGCACAGATGCCGATCTTCTACTGGGTTATCTCGACAAAGACTTCTTCGCGGGAGGCAAGATCTCTCTGGATGAAGAAAAAGCGATCCGGGCGATCCAAACCCACATTGCTGATAAGATGAAGATGGATGTGATTGAGGCTGCGGCAGGAATGTACCATGTGATCAATGTTAATATGGCTGCAGGGATACGGGAGGTCTCGGTGAAGAGAGGAGAAGACCCCCGTGAATTTCCGCTGGTGGTCGCCGGAGGAGCAGGTCCCAACCACGCGTGCATGATCGCCCTTGAACTTGAGATCCCCGTGATGATCATCCCGAGGGAGTCTTCCATCTTTTGTGCCGTTGGAATGCTGATGAGCAATCTTCAACATGACTTCGTCAGGACCCTGGTAAGCCCTTTGGAGGGGCTGGATCTCAAAAGATTTCGCCAACTTTTCGAAGAGATGGAGAAAGAGGGCACCATGCTCCTGAAGAATGAACATGTCCCGAGAAATCGAATTCAATTCATCTACTCCATGGATATGCGTTATGTGAAACAGTATCACGAGGTCAATGTGCGCCTCTCAAGAGAAGAGATACTACAGGGAAAATTCGGATCCATCACGAAAAAATTTCATTCAGAACATAATCGTCTCTATGGATATTCCTTAGAGGAGATCGGCACACCGATTGAAGTGATCAATCTGAGGCTCACCTGTGTCGGCCTTACGGATAAGCCAAAATTTCTCAAGATGAAATACCACGGACCAGATCCTTCAAAGGCCTTTAAAAAGAGACGAAAGGCCTATCTCCCTGCTAAGAAAAGGTTCCAGATGGTTCCTGTCTTTGATGGAGATCGACTTCGATACGGAAACCAGATTGAAGGTCCAGCCATAATTGAACAGATCAACACTACCACCTTTGTCTCTCCGGAATTTTCCCTTCTGTGCGATGTCTATGGCTCTTTCACACTTTATCTTAAATCAAAAGAGGGGGAGGTTCGGGAAAGGGTTCTCTACCGATGAGGAGATTAGGATTCATTTTCGACTTCTCGTTCAGCCTCTTCTCCAGCTATTAAAAATTTCTCATTCTCACTTAGTCAGAGTTTGGGGCACTAATTATTCTTACCCCCAGCCCTGACATCCAGGACATCCTCCCAGCCACTAAATGTATCTTTGCCTTGGCCACTGAAAATCCTCTCCTCCGACAACCTCAGATCAGGAGAAACGAAAATAAGAATCTTGATTAGGAAGACTAAACTTTAGCAATTTTAACAAAATGAGCCTTTAAGGTCAAAAAAGAATATCTTTTTTCTAAGTTATTATCCTCAAGGGCTAATATAGGAACAATATAGTGATTGGTTTTATTAAAAATATAATGTTCACCATTTCTGAGCGGAAAGGTTTGGTGGAAAAGCCTCTCTTTTTTCTCTTTGAGAGCTCTGAAAAAGTCCTGGAATGACTGGGGAGGTAGGGTTCCAAATCCTTCGAATGCTTTTCCACCCCACCTCCCCAGTCTATAAGAATAGCTTTTAATACTTTTTCATAAATCTCGAATCTGAAATGGTTTTTAAAAAATTGTTGATTTTTCTTATTACTTATGATATTGAGAATCGAGATTAAATAAAAAGGAGGGACAGCATATGAAGAGAATCCTTAAAGCTTTACTTCTTTCAATCTGTTTTGTCTTAATAAGTATCTCTCTTCTTAGAAGTGCAGAGGTAGTAAAACTTAAGGCAGCAAACTATCTCCCTGTTACACACCCTATGTCAATCTTGAATGGTTGGTTTTGTGATGAGGTTAAGAAACGAACTAATGGCCGTGTTGAGATAACTTATTATCCAGGAGGCACCTTATTGTCACCTGTGAAGATGTATGATGGTGTGCTCACAGGAATCTCAGATTTAGGTTTTTCCCATATTCAATATACAAGAGGTCGCTTTCCTGTTACAGAGGTATTTGATCTCCCGCTTGGATTCCCAAGTGGCTGGACAGCCACAATGGTCGCAACAGACTTTTTCAACAGATATAAACCAAAAGAGTGGGATAATGTTCATGTCCTTTATCTCACAACATCTGGACCAATCATCCTTCAGACTATAAATAAACCTGTAAAAAACCTTGAAGACCTGAAAGGTCTTAAGATTAGAGCTGTAGGCCAGATGAGTGATATCATAAAGCTTTTGGGAGGCATACCGGTCCCGCTTCCTATGCCTGACGTATACGATGCATTGAGAAGGGCTGTTATTGATGGGGTTACTGTAGATCTTTCAACACTCAAGTACTGGAAGTTCGCTGAGGTGACAAAATATGTAACTGCAGATTGGCAACTCGGGACAGGTATTACATTCTACTGGGTTATTAATAAATCTAAATGGGATACCTTACCACCAGATATGCAAAGGATTGTTACAGAGGTGGCAAACGAATCAAGGGATAAACAGGCAGCTCTATGGGACCAGATGGACATAGAGGGTCGTGACCTCTTCATAAGCAAAGGTGGGCAGGTAATAGAGCTTTCAGATACAGAGGCATCGAGATGGATAAAGGCTGTGGAGCCTGTGGCAGGAGAATATAAGAAGGCCATGATCTCAAAAGGCTATAAAGCTACAGAAGTTGACGATTGGATAAAATTTATAAAGGAACGTATCAGTTACTGGCACAAAGAACAGAAGAATAGGAAAATACCCTCTGCATTCTGATCCATAATTTTTATCCAGGCAGGAAATGGTTTAAAACCTTTTCCTGCCTGAAATAATAAAAAAATCCATAAAAGGCAATAAATGACCCCTGCATTTTCTACCTTAAAATTTTTGAGTAAAATCTTAAATATAGTTGCCGGAATATCAGTTACATTCATGATGTTACTTACTGTTGCGGATGTGCTGTTAAGGGCAAGTGGATATCCTATTATCGGAACATTTGAGATCGTTTCCCTTTCCCTTGCACTTGTGATAGGTTTCGGTATCCCCCAGGTATCGCTTGATAGAGGACATGTTACAATGGATTTCATTTTAGATAAACTCTCAGTCAAAGGTAAAAAGTTGATGAATATATTTACACGTCTCTTGTGCCTTATACTTTTTTTAATAATTGGATATAATATGTTTATCGTTGGAGAAGGATTTCGTCTATCAGGAGAGGTCTCAGCAACTATCAAATTACCTTTCTATCCTGTTGCATATGGAGTTGGTATATGTTGTCTAATTGAATGCCTTGTTTTTATCTTCGATATAATTAGAATCTGGAGCAATAAATATGAATGAAGTTGCAGTTGGTATTATAGCCTTAATTTTACTATTACTTCTTTTCGTTACCGGGATTGAATTGGCATTTGCCATGGCAATTATTGGTTTTTTGGGTTTTGCCTACCTCAATGGTTTTCATGCGGCCATTAATCTCCTTTCAAGGGACGTATTTGAAGTAATAACAAATTATGGATACACCGTATTCCCTCTTTTTATTTTGATGGGGCAGATCGGATTCAATGCTGGCATAGCGGGCAGGCTATATGATTCTGCCCATCGATTCATAGGCCATATCCCTGGTGGCCTTGCAATGGCAACCGTAGTTGGAGCAACCGCCTTTAAAACTATATGCGGTTCTTCTGCAGCCACATCTGCAACATTTGCAGGTGTTGCTATTCCTGAAATGGAGAGATATGGCTATGACAGAAAGCTTTCTTCGGGAATTGTTGCAACCGTTGGAACACTTGGTGTCATCATTCCACCGAGTGTTACCCTCATTATCCTCGGTATTTTAACAGAACAGTCAATAGGTCAGCTATTTATAGCAGGTATAATACCAGGTTTAATCATTGCGGCCCTCTTTATTGCAATAATATACGGGTGGGCAAAGATCAACCCCGATATTGCTCCTAAATCTGAACCTTCTTCATGGAAGGCAAGAATAAGCTCACTTCCAGAGATCTTCTGGGTTCTGATTGTCTTTATACTGGTTGTTGGTGGGATCATGCGAGGATTTTTTACTCCCACGGAGGCAGGGGCAGTAGGAACCTTTGCAGTCCTTTTATTATCAATCCTAAAAAAGGATATGACTTTTGATAAGTATATCAAATCAGTTAAGGAATCGCTTCGAACTGCTATAATGCTTCTCATGCTTATTGCAGGTTCTACGGTCTTAGGCCATTTTATTACCATAACCAATATACCTCAGGCCGCTGCAGATTGGATTGCAGGTTTACCCCTGAATCGTTACTTAATTATGATTTTTATTTGCATTATATTTGAACTTGGAGGTTCTATCATTGATGACCTTACATTTCTTATTCTCGCAACCCCAATCTTTTATCCTGCAGTGCTGAAACTCGGTTTTCATCCATTATGGTTCGGGATCGTTATTGGAGTTGTTGCAATGATAGGTGTGGTCATTCCGCCTGTAGCAATATGTGTATTTGTAGTAAAAAATATAACCAAGATTCCAATGGGAACTATTTATAAAGGCGTTACTCCATTTTTGATCTCATTAATCCTCGTATGGGGGCTTTTATTCTTTTTTCCAGACTTGGCCCTCTGGCTACCATCGGTTCTATATAAATGAGAAATTTGCTTCAGAATTTAACTATCAGGACTTTGATGAAAGAGGATCTGGATGCAATCATCGAGATTGACGAAAAGGTCTTAGGAGAAAACCGAAGAGAATATTGGAATAGAAAATTAGAGTTGATGAATGCTAAATCTTCTCAAATATCTCTTGTTGCCACGATCGAAGGGAAAGTCGTTGGATTCGTCCTTGGCGATTTGAGTGGTTGGGAATTTGGAGTGCCGGAGACAGTTGCCTGGGTGGATACTATCGGTGTTGATCCAGATTACCAAAAAAAGGGGATAGCTACTCTGTTGGCTCGTGAGTTGATAAACAGAATGAAGGCCTTAAAGGTAAAAAGGATTTATACACTCGTTAGCTGGGACAATTGGGATCTACTTCAGTTCTTTCATACCATGGGGTTTACAAGAGGAGATATGATCAATTTAGAGCTGAAGATTTAATCTCATGAACCTTCAATATCAACCTATCCTCGGGGTAGATTTTATCTGTTCCTCCAAGTTTATTCCAGCTTTTAATATCGGAAATCTTGACATTATATCTCTTTGAAATACTCCAGAGAGTATCCCCGGGCTTGACGATATGTATAACTTCCTTCTTGCCATTATCTCTCGGAGATTCTTCAGATGATTCATTTTCACTCATTATCTTAATTCTTAAGCGATCCCCTGGCATGAGTTTCTTTTCAGGATGTAGTTGATTCCAACTGCTCAGGGCTCCAATATTTACTCCCATCTCATTTGCAATACTCCAAAGTGTATCACCCTTTTTAATTTTGTAAATGATCTCTGTTCTTGGACCTTGCTCCTTTCCATCTCCATCCTTCGATGCTATTATTGTCTGTTTTTTATCATACTCCCTGGGAAGGGGAAGAAGGAGATTCATTCCAACCCTGAGTCTATCTCCCCTTTGAAGATTATTTATCTCTAAGATAGGTTCTGGGCTTACCCTATATAAATAAGCAATTCTTTTGATTGTATCTCCCTTTCTCACACGATGGATTTTAAATTGATTCTTTCCTGCCTTCTGGATAATAGAGTCTAAATTTCTTAGAAACTGCTCCCTTTTCCCAAAAGGTATTTTTATTTCATACTCAGGTTGATCAGGAGGGGTGCACCATCTCAGGAGTTCAGGGTTTAAGTCTTTCAATTCTTCAAGGGATATATCACATGCCTCAGCAATAAGTCGTAGGTCTGTAAGCTTTGGAACCCTGATCTTCTCGTAGTTTAGTGGTTCTTGGTATTCTATATCTGTGAACCCATACCTTTCTGGATCCTTCGAAATAAGGGCAGCAGCTATCATCTGGGGGACATAGTCACGGGTCTCCTGTTTCAAATATCTATATTTTGAGAGTTCCCAAAAGTCCTCTGTCCGGTAACGTTTCATTGCACTTATGATCTTATTCTCACCTGCATTGTAACCAGCGGCTGCCAGATACCAGCATTCAAACATATCGTATAGGTCTTTAAGATATTTAGCAGCGGCAATGGTAGATTTTTCAGGGTCCCTCCTTTCATCCACCCACCAGTTCACCTTCAAACCATACTTCTTCCCTGTGAAATAGATAAATTGCCACGGACCCGAAGCCTTACTTCTTGAATAGGCATAAGGGTTGAAACCACTTTCGATAAGTGCCATGTAGACGAGGTCTTCAGGAAGGCCATTTTCCCTTAAAAGATTTCTCATAAATGGAATATATCTACCTGAACGGGAAAGCCAGTTGGAAAACCTACTCCTCAATGTCGTTTGAAAATATTGAATGAATTGCTCCACTCTCGCATTGATTACTATAGGAATGTCAAAATCCTTTTCCTTCTGGCTCTTCTCCCCTTTAAGGATTTCGAGGGAGAAATCATCCGAAGACTCATCACTGATCGGAAGTTCTATGCCCCATGCCAATTGGCTCTCCTTCGAAGGAGTCGATGCCTCAACAGGGGATTTAATGGGTGATTGAGGAGAAATCTCCGTAGGAGGCGAAGGAGAAATTTCAATTGAAGGGGGTGTTATCTCTTGAGAAAATAATTCTTCTAATTCTGAATTTGTAAATAGGGATGGTTGAACCTCTTCTTTCAAGACAGGATCGTTTTGTTTCTTCTCTGAAATTGAACCTATCCGAGGAAGGCATGAAGTGATAAAAATAAGAATCCCTATGAATATCATTTTCCACATTATAAAATTCCTCCCGAAATAGAATTAATAGATTTCTAAATCGAGCGATTCAAGATTGTCATTCCGAGCGAAGCGAGGAATCTATTAGATTGCCACTCCCTTCGGGCTCACAACGACTGATCCGCCTTTGGCGGAAAGGCTTTTAGTAAAAAAACGCTCAATTTCTGAAATTAAAATTTAGAACAAACTTAAAATAAAATTTCTTAAAAAAATGGCATAATCCCTATTAACTTGTCAAGTAAAAATTTTGAGAGCTCTGGAAAAGTCCATAAATTTCCTCCTCTCCCCAATCAGGCTGTGTCATAATGTTATTCTGAGGCTTTAGCCGAAGAATCTATGTTTTATAAGGGTTTGAATT
>JBBITW010000014.1:0-33284 GCA_037440525.1 Deltaproteobacteria bacterium | reverse complement strand
GGGTAGTTACGAAGGATCCTGAGACAGGTTGGGTGAATATTGGTTTATATAGGAGACAGCTTCACGACAGGAATCACACAGGTCTTGTTGTTGTTCACGGAGCTCATATATGGAGGCACTGGAGGGCTTATAAGAAACTTGGTCGAAAGACGATGCCCATTGCAGTTGTGAATGGATGGGATCCGATGTTACCAATGGTAGCCTGTTCCTCTCAACCAGCAGGCGTATGTGAGTATGATATTATGGGTGCATTGAGGCAGGAGCCCGTTGAGCTGGTTAAATGTGAGACAGTGGATCTCGAGGTACCGGCAAGTGCTGAGATAGTCTACGAGGGCGAGGTTGGATTAGACTATGAGACCTTCAGAATGGAAGGGGAGTTTGGTGAATATTCTGGTTACTATGGGAGGTTACCCAGCCCAAAGCCAGTCATTACTGTTAACTGCATTACTTATAGAGATGATCCAATATTTCAGGGCACATTGGAAGGGGTTCCTACTAATGAAGACCATATGATGGAGTCGATTAACCATAGCGCATTGGCCTGGGATCATTTAAACCAACAGATGGTAGGGGTAACTGGAGTAAATGCTGATCCAAGTACTGCATGGGCCAATCTGTTTATCCAGATAGATAATAGCTATGTTGGTCAGGTATTTCAGGCAGCAACAGCTTTTTGGGGAAGTCATATTGCAAACCAGGCAGGTAAAAATATCATTGTAGTTGATGAGGATATAGATATATTTGATCTTAAAAAGGTTGCCTGGGCCTTTGCTTATCGGGTGGATCCCAAGAGAGATATACATCAGTTTCCTGGTATATTTGGCCCTTCTGATGTTTCTATACATATTAAAGATAGAATAGGAACGACTACCTATTTGGGAACAAGATTATTGATTGATGCAACCAAATGGATTGGTTATCCACGGACTAAAGAGTGGTTCGATGAAAAATTCGCTCCTGTTTGCTATCCCGATGATGAGACGATGAAATTGGTGAGAAGTAAATGGGAGAGATATGGTATCAAGTGAAATCTTATTGAAAAGTTATTTAAATCATTTAACATAACTTTACATAAAGTTTTATATTGGGAGTAGATATGATCCATGATAAGTTCAATCTTAAAGGAAAGGTGGCTATTATTACTGGTTCGGCCGGAGGTCTGGGAAGAGCCATGTCACTGGTTCTTGCGAGGGCTGGAGCTTCAATTGTGGCAGCAGATATACGTCAAAAAGAAAATGAAGATACTGTTTCCCAGGTAATTCAATCAGGACAAAGAGCCCTATCTATTAAAACGGATGTTACAAATTCAAAAGAGGTTGATAGCTTGGTAGAGAAGGCCCTTTCGGAATTTGGTCAGATTGACATACTTATAAATAATGCTGGTCCTGGAAGGCCTGGTCCCTATAAACCTCTCTGGGAAGTAACTGATCAGGATTGGCATAGTGCTATGGATCTTATTCTGACAAGTGCCTTCTACTGTTCAAGGGCAGTCGCAAGGCACATGGTTGAGAGAAAGAGGGGAAAGATAATAAATATTGCCTCCGGCTGGGGGTTGAGGGCAAGGAGTTACGAATACATGTATTGCACCGGGAAAGGTGGCCTGATACAGTTAACAAAAGTCCTTGCCATGACATTGGCAAGGGATGGGATTAAGGTTAATTGTATAGCTCCTGGGTTTATAGGTGTAAGGCATTTAAATACAGAGGAGGAAATTAAAGAGATAGAAGCAAGAGGTAAGCTTATCCCCTTAGGCCGTGCAGGATTCCCAGAAGAAGTTGCGTATCTTTCGCTCTTCTTAGCCTCAGATGCTTCTGACTACATGACAGGGGAAGTAGTCATTATTGATGGTGGAGCACTGGCAGATGGATATGCCCCTATTGGGTATATTCCAGATTCTATTTACAAAGGAGATTAAATGTTGATTAAAGAATTTGATCTAAGCGGTAAGGTGGCTGTTATTATTACACAGAGTGAGAATTGGATTAAGACATTTGTAAATGCGCTTGCCCAAAGAGGTGCTTCAGTTGTTCCCATTACAAACGATATTTCTTCTGGTTTAATAAAGGAATCGGAAATATCTGGGGATAGAGGGATAGCATTAAAGACCAATATCATAAATTTAGAAGATATCAGACATACTGTAGAGATGATTTTATCCAAGTATGGGAAGATTGATATTTTAATCAATAATATGGCTATTGGATTTGCAAAGCCTTTTTCCAATTCTACTGAAAGTGAATGGCGTAATATAATAGATAAGAATTTAATCTGTTTGATGCTATGGTGTCAGTTTGTGGGAAGACACATGTTAGAGCGGAAGTCAGGTAGAATTATTAATATCATTTCAGGGTTATCAGTAAGGGGGATGGTGAATAATACCATTTACTGCGCCACAATGGGGGCCATTCATCAATTTACCAAAGCATTAGCCCTGGAATGGGCTCGAGAAAACATCAGGGTAAATTCTATTGCATTTGGTCATATGTTATCTGGTGATAATGGCAAACAGGTAATAAATGATATGCTTATTCGTTATATTCCTTTAAGGCGTTTGGGGGAGCCACTTGATTTGACCGGACCTCTAATATTTCTCTCATCTGATGCCTCAGACTATATCACCGGTGAAACTTTTTTTGTTGATGGTGGTCTAATATGCCATGGCTAAAAACGAGAAAGGAGGTTTAAAAATGTTTACTTATAGTGGAAAAAGAGGAATAATTGAGAAGTTTTTTTTATGTCTGTTTTTTCTTTTTTTAGTCCCAACCCTATCTTTGGGACAGGAATATCCAACAAGGCCTATTAATCTCCTGGTTAATTTCCCACCAGGTGGGACAACCGACCTTTCCACCCGTCCTCTTGCAAGCAAGGCGGAGAGGTTTCTTGGTCAACCCATCGTTGTCTCTAATGTCGGTGGTGGGGGAGGTTCTGTTGGCCTCGGTGTTGCCGCAAAACATAAACCAGATGGTTATCACTTGGTCTCTTGCAGTATTATTGGGCTTGTCTGGCATCCCCACTTTCGACCACTTCCTTATAGTTATAAGGATTTTGTTTATGTCTCAAATTTTGTTAGATCAAGGACTGGAATAGTAGTAAGATCAGATTCCCCCTGGAAGACATTTAATGAGTTGATTGAATATGCAAAGAAAAATCCCGGGAAAGTTACCTACAGCACAGTGGGGGCTTACTCCCCAGCCCATGTATTCACAGAATACCTTGGTAAGAAGCTGGGGATCCATTGGATTCATATCCCGCAAAAAGGAGGGGCAGCTTCAATCACTGCTTTATTAGGGGGGCATATAACCTTCTACAATGGAAGTGAAGAATGGGTACCTCATGTAAGGAGCGGGGCATTTCGGCTTCTGGTCACGCTGGCTGGAGAGAGAATGAGGCAATTTCCCGATGTGCCCACTCTGCGGGAACTGGGTCATGATTTGGTTAATGAATCATATTTTTTAGTGGCCGCTCCTAAGGGAACACCTTCATTCATGGTGAATAAGTTAGAAGATGCCTTTCGTAAGGCAACAGAGGATCCAGAGTACAAACAGATTATTGATAAGATAGAGATGGAGGTCTGTTTTTTAACCTCAAAGGATACAGAGAGATTGGTTGAAAAATTATTTAATTATTACAAAGAATTATTAACAAAACTCGATTTAATTAAGGAGCCTGAGAAGAAATAATGAGGGCTGATAAAGGGAGTAGCCTTTTCTGGCTCTTTTTTTCTATCTTTGTTTTGATTGAATCTCTACGTTTGGGTATTGGAAAACTCAGTGATCCCGGAATGGGATTCATGTCTTTTGGGGCTTCAGCTTTATTAGGAATCCTTTCGTTCCTTCTATTGGTCCAGACATCTTTTAAAAAGGAAGGAATAAAAATTTTACCTCTCTTCCAAGGGAGATTATGGGGAAGGGTCTTTTTAGTTATCGTTGCCCTGTTTATTTACTCAAAATTTATGCCCATCGCAGGTTACCTCATCAGTACATTTCTTCTGATGAGTTTCCTCTTCTGGATTATCAGGGGACAAAAATGGTGGTGGATTCTAATTTCTTCCTTAGTAATCACTATCATTTCATATTATATATTTTCAAAATGGTTAAATTGTCAATTTCCAGAGGGGCTATTTAGTCTTTAATAAAGAGCATGGGATTGTTTGATACCATAATTTTAGGCTTCAATACTGTATTCAATCCTACAAATCTTTTTTTCTGTTTTGTCGGAGTATTAATAGGAACCCTTGTGGGGGTACTTCCTGGTATTGGTCCTGCTGGCACAATGGCCTTGCTTCTTCCAGCTACTTTCAAAATCGAACCTACTACAAGTATTATTATGCTGGCAGGAATATATTATGGAGCAATGTATGGAGGGTCTACAACATCTATATTGGTCAATGTCCCTGGAGAGGCCGCTTCCGTAGTAACATCCATTGATGGGTATCAAATGGCAAGACAGGGTAGAGCAGGTCCAGCACTGGGAATGGCGGCATTGGGTTCTTTTATAGCGGGGACACTTAGTGTTATTGGATTGATGTTTATTGCCCGTCCTCTTGCCAAGGCAGCTCTTCTTTTTGGTCCACCAGAATATTTCAGTATCATATGCATGGGATTGATTCTACTTACCTATCTTGCCCAGGGTTCCATGTTGAAGGCATTGATGATGGCACTGGTGGGAATTATAATTGGCAGTGTCGGGCTCGATTTGGTAACAGGTCAACCCAAGTTTACCTTTGGCCTCGAAGAGCTGACTGACGGAGTCGGGATTATCCCTTTGATGATGGGTCTTTTTGGAATATCTGAAGTTCTCATTAATATTGAACAGACTGTAAAAACTGAAATCTTGCATGGAAAAATCACCCATATATGGCCTTCTCTTAAAGATTGGGCCCAATCAAAATGGGCTGTGCTTAGAGGATCAGTTATTGGTTTCCTTATCGGAATCCTCCCCGGTGGCGGGGCTGTAATTGCTTCATTTATCTCTTATGCAGTGGAAAAGAAGAGTTCCAAGCATCCATGGAAGTTTGGTAAGGGTGCTATCGAAGGGGTAGCTGGTCCGGAATCAGCCAATAATGCAGCAACAGGGGGTTCTTTGGTTACACTTTTTTCTCTGGGAATACCATCCAATCCTGCCACAGCAATGCTCTTTTCTGCCTTGCTCATTCATGGGCTAAAACCTGGTCCCTTACTTATAAAAAATCATCCTGATCTCTTCTGGGGTGTGGTGGCCAGTTTATATCTTGGCAATGTCATACTGCTTCTCCTTAACCTTCCGTTGATAGGAATATGGGTCCAGGTATTAAAAATTCCCTACAGAATTCTATTTCCATTGATTCTTCTATTCTGCATTATAGGTGCATATAGTGTAAATAACTCTCCTTTTGATCTATTTCTAATGGTTTTCTTTGGAGTGGTGGGTTACCTTGTGAGAAAATTTGGTTATGAAGTTGCTCCTCTTGTCCTTGCTTTTGTATTGGGACCCATGCTGGAACAGGCTTTGCGTCAGTCTCTATTAATGTCACAGGGAAGTTTTATGATCTTTATTAGTCGTCCGATTGCTGGGATTGCATTAGGAGTCAGTTTTATATTGCTCCTATCAAATATTTTACCATTTGTTAGAAGGCATAGATTAAAATATGAAGAATTCAAAGAATAGTTATTGCTATCTAAATTGGAGAGTTTTTATTATATCTTTTTTTGCATACGAAGGTTAAGGATTATATAGTTATTTCTTTTAAGAAATTGAAAGGAGGAGAAGATGGAAATCAAAGAGGTTGGAATCTTGGGAGCAGGGACAATGGGCGGAGGTATTGCGCAGGTCATAGCACAGGCAGGTTTTAAGGCTAAAATTTTAGACATATCAGAGGATCTGGTAAAGAAGGGAGTTGAAAGAATAGAAAAGGCCCTTTCAAAAAATGTTGAAAAGGGAAGGCTTTCTTCTGTAGAAAAGGAAGAGATAATCAAGAGAATTATTCCCACAACCAGTATCGAAGAAATTAAAGAATCTAACTTAATCATAGAGGCAGTCTTTGAGGATTTAAGACTTAAGATTGATCTCTTTAAAAGACTTGATAAGATTTGTCGTCCTGAGACAATATTTGCCTCAAATACATCCACACTTTCGATTACAAGGATGGCTTCAGAGGTTTCTCGCTCAGGAAGATTTTTAGGCCTCCACTTTTTCAATCCTGTTCCACTGATGAGGCTTGTGGAGGTGATTCCAGGTCTTCAGACATCTGAGGAGGTTGTCAATTTGGGGATTGAGTTTGTGCGTGGGATAAAGAAGATTCCTGTTAAGGCAAAGGATTGTCCAGGATTTTTGGTTAATAGAATCATTATGCCATATGCAGGTGAGGCAATGCTCGCTGCTCAGGAGGGAGCGGCATCTCCCATGGAGATTGACGAAGCTATGAAAAAGGAAGGATTTCCTATGGGGCCTCTTACTATGAATGATATGGTCGGGATTGATGTTGGAGTCCATACATTTCCAATTCTTTTTGAGGCATATGGAGATAGATTTCCTGTCCCAATCCTTTTTAAGAGATTATTTGAACGAGGGAGATTGGGTATAAAATCGGGCAAGGGTATATACGTGAATGGAAAGGTGGACGATGAGTTTCTGGAGATAGTTCGAAAGATTCAGGAAGAGACAGGAATAAAAAATACAGAGTTTTCTCCTGAGAGGTTGATTCTGAGACAGGTAAATGAAGCCATATGTTGTCTTCAGGAGGGCATTGCCACGGCTGAAGATATTGATAGGGCGATGGTTCTGGGAACAGGTTTTCCGTGCGATGATAAGGGAGTAGGTGGACCACTTCACTGGGCTGATGAGAGAGGATTGGATTGGGTGCTTGATAAACTGAATCATTTAAAAGATGCCTTAGGCACTCGATTCTGGCCTCATTATATGTTAAAGAATTACGTCTATGCAGGCTTCCTTGGTAAAAAGACAAAGAAAGGATTCTTTTCATATTGAGATTGCTACGCACCCTTTGAGTGTTTGCAATGACTGATTATTAATTGGAGCATTAGATAAATGACATCTGCTAAAGAATCACTCAATTTAGGGTATATATAAAACCTTTATGAATATGGAAGAATATTTAAAGGCAACTCCTATAGTCGATAGCGATCATCCGTCCATAAAGAGTAAGGCTGAAGAATTGACAAGGAATAAGGAGGATATAATAGAGAAGGCCAAAAGCCTCTTCTACTTTGTAAGGGACAGAATCAAATATAATCCATATGTAATTCGAAATCTACCTGAGCATTTTAGAGCAAGTAATACATTAGCAAGAGGAGATGGTTTTTGCATTCAGAAGGCAGCCCTCCTTATTGCACTGAGCCGTGCAGTGGGAATTCCTTCGAGATTTCATTTTGTCATTCTTAGAAATCATCTCTTGCCAGAAAAGATGGCCGAGTTGCTCTTGTCAAATGTTATCCCTGATCATGGTTATGTCGAGTTTTATCTCAACGGGAAATGGATTGGCGCAACACCTGCTTTTGATCTCGAGATGTGCCAGAAATATGGGATCATCCCTGTGGAGTTCGATGGGAAGAGGGATGCGAAATTTCACTCCCATACTCGGGATGGAAAATTGCATATAGAATATATATTTGATCGAGGAACCCGTGCGGATGTCCCGGTGGAAGAAGTTAAACAGTGGGTTATATCTGAATTAAAACCAGAGGCAAAGAGATCGATCTTGGGTGAGTAAAATAGGAAATCAAAAGGCTTATTGAGACCTCTGAAAAAGTCCTGAATTGATTGGGGAGGTAGGGTTCCAAACTCTTCGAATGCGGACATTTAGAATTTATTAAATTGCTTACAATCGCATAATGTAAAACAAGCCTTTTCAGGGTATTAATCATTAGTGCTAAACTATCAAAGGTATCCGCTCGAAGGCTTTTCCACCCCACCTCCCCAGTCTATAGAATAGTTTTTAATACTTTTTCAGAGGTCTCTTATTGAGTATATGACAAAGGAAATGAGAAGAAAGTCTTCTACAAAGAGTTATAAATCTGAAAGACAGAGTATCATCCTTTCAGTTAATGGGAAACCTTATGAGCTCAGGATTGGAAGCCATCAAAATGAGGTTGAACCATCACACACACTCGCTTATACATTGAGGGAGACATTGGGACTCACAGGCACAAAGATTGGATGTGACCATGGGGCATGTGGGGCATGCACAGTCCTCGTTGATGGGGAAGCTATTCTTTCCTGTATGACCCTTACGATTGAATGTGATGGGAAGAGCATAACAACAATTGAAGGATTAGAAGATCCTGAAACGGGTAGGCTTCATCCAATTCAGCAGGCCTTTATCGATCATGGAGCATTTCAGTGTGGATTTTGCACCCCGGGGATTATAATGAGCTCTAAGGCATTGCTCGATAAGTATCCTGATCCCTCAGAGGAGCAGGTAAAAGAAGCCTTATCAGGGCATTATTGCAGGTGTATAAGTCATTACCATGTTATTGATGCAGTGATGGAAGTTGTTAAAAAGAGGAAGGTTGAAATAAATGGGTGAATTTTACAGGCACATAGGAAAGACCACACCGAGAATAGATGCAAGGGAGATTGTTACAGGGAAGGCAAAGTATATAGATGATATAAAAATTCCTGGCATGTTATACGGAAAGGTTCTTAGAAGTCCTTACCCACATGCCAATATTAAGAAGATAGATACGAGTAGGGCAGAGCGGCTTTCAGGTGTGAGGGCTGTTCTAACATATAAAAATGCACCGCAATGGAGATCAGGTACACCTCCCCATAAATTATTGCTCGATAAAAAGGTTCGTTTTGCGGGTGACGCTGTTGCTCTCGTTGCAGCAGAGAGAGATGAGATAGCAATAGAGGCACTTGATCTTATAGATGTTGAATATGAAACCCTTCCTTCTTTCTACGATATAGAGGATGCAAAAAGACCAGGCCAATCCCAGCTTTATCCTGAATTTCCGGGTAATTTGCTTCCAAGAGGCTTTCGTATATTTGGAGAGAGGACACTTCAGGAGATCGTTATCGGTGATGTGGAAGAGGGTTTACGAGAAGCTGACTTCGTAGTAGAAGGTGTATGTTCATATGAAAACATACCAAATCCCTTACCGCCTGAACCTCCGGGTGTTATTGTGATGTGGGAAGGGGAAAATCAATTGACCGTATGGGGGGCCTCACAATCCGCCTCAATGCTAAGACTGGTTGGACAACCTTACCTTAAAATGGTCGATGTTAGAGGTATTGGAACTCACTGCGGTGGTAGTTACGGAACAAAACATGAGACATTATTACTTTTTGGTTATGCGGCCTCACTTGCAAAGGTAACAGGCAGGCCTGTGAAGATGTATTATACCAAGGAGGAACAATTTACTGCCTTCACCCTGAGACTTGGCTCACGTATCCATGCAAAGGTTGGGATGAAAGACGATGGAACAGTTACAGCAGTATCAGGTGAATGGTTTATTAATACAGGGGCCTATTCTGAGACTTCTCAGGGGATGGTAGCTGTGGGTTGTGGGGAAGCCCAGCTCATGCTCAGATGCCCTAACTGGAATCTTCAACCGAGGGTTTTCTTAACAAATAGAAACCCTTCAGGAACGGTTAGAGGTTTTGGTGGTCAGGAGCTTAAGAGTGTGCTCATACCAATTCTGACAATGGCCATGGAGAGGGCTGAGATAGATCCTCTTGAATTCTTTAAAAAGAACTTTGCCAAGGCAGGTGATGGATATTTCTGGAGAGATGGAAATTGGTGGATTTCAAGAGGTATAGATTATTCTAAGGCGATGGAGAGGGGAGCAGAGGTATTTGGCTGGAGGGAGAAGTGGAAGGGCTGGTTTAAACCCACATCAGTAAATGGGCCAAAGAGAAGAGGGGTTGGTGTTGGACTTCATGGAAATGCAGATGTTGGCGAAGATGAATCTGAGGCATATGTGAGATTGAACCCCGATGCCACGGCAATAATCCATTGCTGTGTATCAGAATCAGGGACAGGACAGCGAAGCAGTCTCTGTAAGATGGTTGCCGAGGTATTAAACCTGCCAGTTGATCATGTTCGTATATCCCCTCCTGATACAATTTTAAATCCATTTGAGTTCGGGCTTGCAGGTTCTCGAGGGACATATGCAGTTGGATATGCAGTGATAGAGGCGGCTGAGGATGTGAAGAAGAGACTTTTTGAGCTTGCTTCCCCAATTCTTGGTGCAGGGCCTGAAGAACTCGAGACGAAGGATGGTTTGATATATATTAAAGGGAAGCCAGAGAGGTCGATTCCGTGGAGAAGGGCAATGGGTCTCAGGCAGACGATTACAGGTCAGGGTCGCTTTGAGCCTGACTACACGCTTTCGAATTTTATGATGATATTTACAGAGGTTGAAGTGGATGTTGAGACAGGAAAAGTGGATTTGGTAAAAGTGGTTGCCTCAACAGATTGTGGACAGATCATAGATCCCCTTTCAATTGAGAATCAGCTTCACGGTTCTCTTGGAGCTGCAGGTATAGATACAGCCATATTTGAGGAATCGATTCTCGATAGATCAACAGGCAGAATATTGAATTGTAATATGATAGATTATAAATGGCGCACATTCTTAGATCTTCCTGAATTTAGAAATGTGATCCTTGAGACTCCAGTTGCAAGCCATCGTTTTAGAGCAATAGGAGTTGGGGAGATAGCAACTGCACCAGGACCGAGTGCGGTGCTGATGGCCATATCGAATGCGATTGGAAAGAGGATAATGGAATATCCCGTAACCCCTCAGAAGATCCTCAAGGCACTTGGGAAGATATAAGGAAGGATCAAAGGTGAAATCTTTCAGCCACATAAATGCAAGGACTGTCGGGGAGGCTATAAGATTCCTGAGAAAATACAGGGGAAGGGCGAAGCTTATTGCAGGGGGAACAGATCTGCTTTGTGCCCTAAAGGATAGAATTTTTGTGGATTACCCTGAGGTGATTATCAATCTTAAAACAGTAAAGGGATTGGAAAAGATAGAGGAGAACAAAAAAGGACTTAAGATAGGTTCCATGACCAGACTCGAAGATATAGCCTGCTCTACAATCGTTAATAAAAGGTATAAAATCCTCTCAGAAGCTGCGAGTTCTGTAGGGACTCCTCAGATTCGAAGGATGGGCACAATAGGTGGGAATCTCTGTCAGGATATAAGATGCTGGTATTACAGATATCCTCACCATGTTGGTGGAAGGATCCTCTGCTATATGAAAGGTGGTAAGAGCTGTTATGCCTTAAGGGGTGAGAATCAATATCATTCAATATTTGGTGGTATAAGGGTGACAGATCCGCCCTGTTCTTTAGCGTGTCCAGGGGGTATTGATATAGCATCCTATATTGAAATGATAAGGGAGGGTAATATTTACGAAGCAGGTAGAATAATACTTCAATCAAATCCCTTTCCTTCAATAACAGGAAGGGTCTGTCCGCATTTATGTGAGAAGAATTGTAATCGTTCAGATTTTGATGAACCTGTATCAATAAGGGCAGTTGAGAGATTCATTGGTGATTATATTCTTGATAGGGCAAATGAATTTATAAAGCCACCTGATAAGGAGAGTGGTAAGAGGATAGCCATTATAGGTTGTGGACCTGCTGGACTTTCATCGGCTTATTACCTCAGGGTAAGGGGACATAAGGTAGTGATTTTTGAAAGGATGTATGATGGTGGTGGTATGCTAACCTATGGGATTCCCCCATACAGACTTCCTAAGGGTATTGTTAAGAATGTAATTAAAATGGTAGAGGATATGGGGGTTCAGTTGAAATTTGGAATTGATGTTGGCCGAGATATTAAATTGGATGAGATCATAAAAGGGTTTGATTGCCTCTTTCTTGCAACAGGGGCATGGATGGAGAGAAGATTGGGATTGGAAGATGAAGGATTAACAGACTCAGGTATAGAATTTCTAAGAGAGATTAATCTCGGGAAAAGAGAGCTCCCCGGAGAGAGGGTTATTGTAATAGGAGGCGGAAATGTTGCTATTGATTCGGCAAGGACAGCCTTAAGGCTCGGTTCAAAGGATGTATGCATCGTCTATCGGAGATCCATAGAGGAGATGCCTGCACTGGAGGAGGAAATAGAGGCTTCGAGGGAAGAGGGGGTGAGGTTTTATTTCCTTACAGCACCAATAAGGATAATTAAGGAGAAAGGAAAGGTTTCAGGAATTGAATGTATAAGGACAGAGCTTGGAGAGCCGGATGAGAATGGTCGTAGAAGGCCTATTCCAGTTGAAGGTTCGGAGTTCATCATCAAAGGGGATAGAATAATATCTGCTATTGGAGCGGAGCCTGGTCTTTCATATTTAGAGAATATTATAGGGACCACATCTAAGGGAACGATTGATATAAATCCAGAAACATTATCAACAAATATAGATGGTATCTTTGCAGGTGGAGATGCAACAACTGGAGCATCAACAGTTATAGAGGCAATTTCAGCAGGTCGAAGGGCAGCCCATTCAATAGACCTTTATCTAAAAGGAATGAATGAGAGCGAAAAGAATGGAAGGAAAAACTTTATGCCCTTACTTAGATTTAATCCTGATGTATTTAATAAGATGGAGAGGGTCAAGTTAGCAAAAAGGCCTGTAAAGGAGCGAGGGCTTGATATAGAGGATAGCACTTGTATCGGACAGGATGAGGTTAAAAGGGAGGTGAACAGGTGTTTTAATTGTGGCTGTCTAACAGTAAACAGCTCGGATATTGCGGTTTCGCTTCTTGCACTTGATGCGAGGCTTAAGATTTCTGGTTCTGGGGGGATAAGGATAATCAGCATAGAAGAGTTCTTTAATAAATTTAGAAACACACTTAATGAAGATGATATTATTACTGATATTCATATACCACGACCCAATGATAATTCAATTCAGAGGTTTATTAAGTTTAGGTTGAGAAAGGCGGTTGATTTTGCAATTGTAAGTGTTGGAGCAGTGATACACTGTGAAGACGGTATATGTAAAGATATCAGGATAGCAATTGGTTCTGTTGCACCGAGGCCAATAAGGCTGAAGGAGTTAGAGGAGCAATTTATTGGTAAGCCCCTCGATAAATTAGATGTAGAAGGGCTTGGTGAAATCGCACTTAAGAATGCTATTCCACTTAAGATGAATGGCTATAAGATCGAGATAGCAAAGACCATTATAAAGAGAGCAATCCTTCCCTATTGAAACCTCTGAAAAAGAACTGGAATGACTGGGGAGGTAGGGTTCCAAACCCTTCGAATGCGGACATCAAGAAGTTAGATTGCTTACAATCGCTTAAAAGAAAATCAAGCATTTTCAGGGTATTAATCATAAGTACTAAACTTTTAGAGGTATCCGCTCGAAGGCTTTTCCACCCCACCTCCCCAGTCTATAAGACATATTTTAAATACTTTTTCAGAGCTCTCCTATTGAAATCCTCACGATTTTTTATTATATAATTGACCAAAAATCGAAGCAGGGAAAAATAATAATCAATATGTGATTTAAAACAAAAAATGTATTATAATTTGGCGAAATTTGATTGGAAGGATTCTGGGATGAATCTCGCAGATGTGATTTTAAACAGCGTAAGAAGGTATCCAGAAAAATTGGCCTTAGTCTGTCAGGATACACGCCTTACTTATAGGGTCTTTAATGAGAGGTGTAATAGATTGGCCCATGCTCTTTACAGCCTCGGGATTTCGAGGGGAGATCATATTGCACTTCTTTCAAAAAACTGCCATTGCCACTTTGAATTATTCTTTGCCTCGGCAAAGGCAGGTACTGTCTTTATACCTCTCAATTACCGTCTCTCTCCACGGGAACTCATCTATATCATGAATGATTCTGAATCCAGTGTCCTCTTCTTTGCAAAAGAGTATCTACAAATGATTAAAACGATTGAGAAGGAGTTGAAAGGGGTTAAGTTATATATCTGTACAGACGATTCAGTTGACGGAGCTCTGTATTACGAAGATTTGTTATCGCGTTCAGATTCATCTGAACCTGATACTTCATTAATAGACGAAGATGATATCGTAACAATCTTTTACACAAGTGGTACAACAGGATATCCAAAGGGCGCTATGATTTCACATCGGAACAGAATTATGGACATGATTCACCAGGTGATTGACCTGGAATATATCGAACCAGAGGATACTCATCTTAACATAGGACCACTCTATCATGTGGGTGCCCTTGCCCAGTCCCATGGGTCTATCTATATGGGATGCACTGTCGTAATCCTCAATGAGTTTGATCCAAAAAGGGTTTTTGAACTAATTGAAAAAGAACGGATCAGGACCTTCTGGGGTGCCCCCACAATGATTAAAATGTTGCTTGACTATCCAGAGGCCAGAAATTATGATGTGAGTTCTCTTAAAACCATTACCTACGCAGGGTCTCCAATGCCTGTAGAAGTTATGAAGAGGGCAATAGAATTTTTTGGTGAGAATCGTCTCATCCAATTCTTTGGAATGACAGAGACAGGTCCTCAGATAACACATCTTCGAAGAAGGGATCATGTTTTGCAAGGCACTGAGAAGCAGTTAAAAAGGTTATATTCAGCTGGCATTGAATCTCAGAATGTCCATGTGAGAATTGTGGATGATGAGGATAGGGATCTTCCTCCCTATCAGGTAGGGGAGATTATTGTAAAGAGTGATGCTGTCACCTGCGGTTATTGGAAAAAACCTGAGGAGACAGAAAAGGCACTGAAGGGGGGATGGTTTCATACAGGTGATATGGGATATCTGGATGATGATAGATATCTTTATATAGTAGACCGTAAAAAGGATATGATCATAAGTGGAGGGGAAAACATCTATTCAGCGGAGGTTGAGAATGTCCTCTATATGCACCCTGCAGTTTCAGAGGCTGCGGTGATTGGTGTTCCGCATGAGAAGTGGGTTGAAACTGTGAAGGCCATAGTAGTTTTAAAACCAGGGGCAAAGGCAACAGAAGAAGAGATTATTGATTTTTGCAAGCAGAATCTTGCAAGCTATAAGAAACCAACTTCAGTGGAGTTTGTAACGGAGATTCCAAAGACACCTTCTGGAAAGGTTCTAAAGTGGAAGCTTCGCGAGATATATGGAAAGAGAAAGGAATAGTAAGATATGGCAAAGATGAAGATGCTCTGTCCTTTCTCAAATGAGCTCTGCAGGGAATGTGCCCAGTACAGGGGAAGACATTATTATTTATGTTTCTCCAAAAACTATCGTGGAGTATTATCACATTCCAATGAAGTCTCTCTGAAAACCCGCAGTGAGAAAAGATATGTGATTCCACCTATCGTTCCAAAGGGAACAAAACTTTTGATTCTTGATAATCTATTAGAAAGGAGTGAAGGATGATAAAGGATTTTATCTATCTGAGACCAGGGAATCTAAAGGAGGCACTCCAGATGCTTTCAGAACATCAAGAGGAGTGTAAGGTGATTGCAGGGGGACAATCCCTTCTAATTCTTATGAGACAGGGTTTGGTCGCACCGAAATACCTGATCGATATTAAGAGTCTAAACGAACTGAATTATATCAGAATTGACTCAAATGAGGGGTTAAAGATTGGTGCCACAACTACCCATCGCTCCATAGAGAAATCTCCCCTGATAAAGGAAAGGTTTATGATACTCTCGGAGATGGAGAGGGGGCTTGCGTCGATTCAAACCCGTAACTGGGGGACCATTGGTGGGAATCTATGCCATGGAGAACCTGCCGGGGATCCTGCTCCAGTTTTAATAGCCTTAGGGGCCAAACTAAAAATGGCAAGCTCTACAAATGAAAGGGTTATGGATATGGAGGATTTTTCATTAGATTATTTTGAGACGGCCCTATATAAGAATGAGTTGCTTCTCGAGATTCAAGTTCCAAATATTCCTCCACGCACAGCTATAGCGTTTGAAAAATTTACAATTATCCAGAACGATATGGCAATCTCCTCAGTAGCTTCGTCTGTGACACTTGATAAGGATGGTTCTTCATTGAAAGATGTAAGAATTGTCCTCGGAGGGGTGGCACCCATACCAAAGAGGGTAAAAAAGGTGGAGGAGATGTTGGTAGGGAAAAAATTGAGTGATGATTTGATTGAAAAGGTTAGTAAAGTGGCTTCAGAAGAAGCAGAGCCAATATCTGACATCCATGCATCTGAAGAGTATAGGAGAGAGCTTGTAAAGGTATTGACAAAGAGAATGTTGAGAAAGGCCTGGGAGAGGGCTCGGGCCTTAGTTTAAAAAGGAGGTTCTATCATATGGAAAAGCAGTTGCCATTGCGTATAACCGTAAACAATCAATTATATGAATTATATGTAAAGCCAAAGACACTTCTTGTGGAGGTTTTGAGAGACCATCTCGGTCTTACAGGGACGAAGAGGGGTTGTGATTCAGCTTCATGTGGTGTATGTACCGTGATACTCAATGGGGTTTCAGTAAAATCATGTTCGATCCTTGCCCTGCAGGCTGAAGGGGCAAATATCATCACAGTTGAAGGGTTGGCTGATGGAACAAAGCTTCATCCACTACAGAATGCATTCCTTGATCATGGCGCATTTCAGTGTGGCTTCTGTACACCTGGGATGTTGATGTCGGCAAAGGTTTTTCTTGATGAGGTTAAGAATCCTACTATGGATGAGATAAAGGAAGCCATACACGGGAATATATGTAGATGCACAGGTTACAACAGTATACTGAGGGCGATAAAGTCAGTAGCTGAAGATATGTCAAAGGAGGAGAGAGCATGAAATATAAAGTGATAAATACACCTGTTCATAATCTTGATGGTATAGCAAAGGTAACAGGTCGCGCAACCTATACCTTTGATGTAAAATTGCCAAATATGCTATATGGTAAGATCTTAAGAAGTCCTCATCCCCATGCGAAGATTCTTAATATCGATACGAGCAAGGCAGAAAAACTCATGGGTGTGAAGGCGGTTCTCACGGGGAAGGATACACTTGGAATAAAACAGGGTATATGGAGACGTTTTAAGGACCTCTGTGATGAGGAGATACTTACCAGGGAGAAGGCTCGCTATATTGGTGATCCTATCGCAACGGTTGCGGCCATTGATGAGGATACGGCCGAGGAGGCGTTAAGTCTCATTGAAGTAGATTATGAGCCCTTACCTGCTGTGTTTGATCCTATGGAGGCCATCAAGGAGGGAGCCCCTCAGATTCATGAGGGGGTGGAACGTAATATTAATGTTACCCGTCATATAGAGTGGGGAGATGTGGATGAGGGATTTAATCAATCTGATTACATCAGGGAGGACTGGTATAAATGCTCTCCTCAGGCACATGTGAGTATGGAGACACACTCTGCAGTAGCAAGCTTCTCACCAGATGGAAAACTTACTGTTTGGACATCAACACAGGCCCCATATTATATTCAGGTTCTTCTTGCATGGACACTCGGATTAAAGGAGAACGACGTAAGGGTGATATCACATTATACAGGTGGAGGTTTTGGTAGTAAATTTGAACTCGATTCAGCTCAGTTCTGTTCTTCACTTTTATCAATGAAATTGGGTAGACCTGTAAAGATTGTATTGACACGTGAGGAGGAGTTTACTGCAACAAAACGCCGGACTCCAATGTACTACTATGTAAAGACAGGTGTGAAAAAGGATGGGACATTTGTGGCAAAGGAAGTGAGGGTCTTCACCGATGGTGGTGCATATACCTCAATGGGTGCAACTGCACTTTACCTTACAGGTTTTTTCCAATCCTTTCCTTATAAATGGCCAAGTTACAGGTATGATGGATATCGGGTATACACAAATACCATGCCATCTTCAGCTATGAGGGGGTTTGGGGCTCCGCAGGCAACATTTGTAGGGGAGACCCAGATAGACCTGATTGCAGCAGAATTGAATATGGATCCCATCGAGATCAGGCGTAAAAATGGAATGACACCGAATTATGAGGTTCCAGGACAGGCCACGATACAGAGTTGTGGTCTTCAGGAGTGTCTTGATAAGATAGAGGAGTGGATAAAATCCCGTGGAGAACTTCCCAAAAATAGGGGTATTGGTGTAGCCTCCTATGGATTTATGTCAGGAGGTATCTTCAACTGGTTCGATACCCCATATGCATTCTCATCTGCCATTGTAAGGGTAAACATTGATGGGAAGGTTGATCTATTTGTAGGGGCTCAGGATATAGGTCAGGGATCGAATACAACACTTGCAATGATATGTGCAGAAGAGCTTGGGGTCCGTCTGGAGGACATAAGGGTTTATTCTGGTGATACGGATATATGTCCGGCAGACCTTGGCGCATGGGGAAGCCGTCAAACCCTTATGGCAGGAAACGCAGTGAAGATGGCCGCATCGGATGTTAAGCGACAGCTTCTCGAATTCGCTTCAGCAAAACTTGGACCAAATGTTGTTTATGATCTCGACATCAAGGATAGATGGATTCACCTTGTTGCCCGACCTGAAAGGGGGATATCATATTTCGATGTGGTAAAAGATGCAATCAGAGGTAAGGGTGGTCAACCCCTAATAGGGAGGGGATATTATACACCGCATAGAAAAGGGATGATTTCCCCTGCCTATAGCTTTGGTGTTCAGGCAGTTGAGGTGGAGGTTGATGAAGAGACAGGAAAGATAAAGCTCCTAAACGCTGTAACTGCCCATGATTGCGGTCAGGTTATCAATCCACTTGGAGTCCAGGGGCAGTTGGAAGGTGCAATCGCTATGGCTGCGGGTTATGGGTTTACTGAGAATCAGCCCATGGAAGGTGGAAAGATATTGAATCCTAACCTGGTGGACTATAAGGTGCTTCGTTCTACTGAGATGCCAGAAACCAAGGTAATTGAGGTTGATACATACGAGCCTGAAGGTCCTTTTGGTGCAAAGGAGGCAGGAGAAGGTCTTACAAACCCAACAGCGGCCGCATTGGGTAATGCATTGTTTCATGCAACAGGTATCAGTATTAAAGATCTCCCTATAACTCCAGAAAAGGTACTTAAGGCATTGAAGGAGAAGAAGTAGGAGAGAGATTCAGGAGGGAAGAATATGGGTTACCAGTGTCCTGTTTGCCAGAAGATATGGAAGAGTACAATGGATCTGGCCCGTCATATGCTCGGGACAGGAGATAAGGTTCACAAGGATTGGATTAACTCAAAAGGGCTTTCATATGCTGATCTCCTTCTCATGCAGACAACTGAACCGGGGAACAAGGGATATATCACCCTGGCCAACCTGCTTGAAAAAGAAGCGGTCAAAGTAGAATAGAGTGAAGATTCACATCTTATGAAGAAAGGGGAAGGATAATGGATTTTGAACTAACTCCTGAACAGCTTGACATTAAACGAGCAGCGAGAGAATTTGCAGAAGGTGAGTTTCCAGATTTAGCTCAGGATTGCGATCGGAATGAGGAGTTCCCGAGGAATCTTTGGAAGAAGGCCTGTGAGCTTGGTTTTGTTGGAGTTTTTATTCCAGAGGCCTATGGAGGGGCAGGTTTGGGATTTTTAGAACATTGCCTCATCAATGAGGAATTCTGGAGGGTTGATCCAGGGATAGGCCAATCTATCCTATCAGTCACTTTTGGCTCTGAATTGATCCTTTTATTCGGTAATGAGGAACAGAAGAGAAAGAGGATACCGCCACTCGTAAAGGGAGAGGCAATTACAGGATCTGCCATCACAGAACCTGATGCCGGAAGCGATGTTTCTTCGGTTTCAACAACAGCGGTTCTCAATGGTGACGAATACGTTATTAATGGTAATAAGATGTTTATAACAAATGGAACGATTGCAAATTTCCTTCAGGTCCTCTGTATTACAGAGCCTCAGGCAGAAAAGAAGCACGATCGATTCAGTGTTATAACTGTGGAGACTGATCGTAAAGGGTATGAGGCAACAAAATTGAAGAACAAACTTGGTATTAGAGCTTCTGACACAGCTGAGATATCTTTTAGTGAGGTAAGGGTGCCAAAGGAAAACCTTATCGGGACCCCTGGCAGGGGATTCCAGCAGTTTATGGTCTTCTTCGATCACACACGTCTCCAGATATGTGCTCAAGCCATAGGACTTGCACAGGGGGCTATGGAACAGGCAATAAAACATGTTCGTGAGCGTAAGCAATTTGGGAAGCCACTGGCATCATTTCAGGCAACACAATTTAAGATAGCAGAGATGGCAACAAAAATTGAGGCAGGCAGGATTCTCTATCAAAAGGCAGCATGGCTCGTGGATCAGGGAAAGATTGAATCTCACATTATATCAATGGCAAAGTGGTTTACAGGAGAGGTGGCGGTAAGGATTGCAGACGAGGCTCTTCAGCTCCATGGAGGATATGGATTTATCGGAGACTACAATATAGAGCGATTTTACAGGGATTCAAAGATTGTTGAGATTTATGAAGGGACAAAGGAGATAGAGAAGATAGTCATTGCCAGGGCACTGCTCGGAAGATATTGAGAGATTTTGGATGAACTTGATATAGAGGGTATGGGTATGAAAATTCAGAGATTAAGTGCATCTACATTTCGAATCACTTCCGAAAAGGGAAAGGTAATCGTGCTTGATCCATGGCTTACAGGCGATCCATTCTGGCCCATGGATGAGAAAGACCCAGAGAAACTTTCCAAGATTGATATTGTAGCCATAACCCATGGACATTTTGATCACTTTCCTGGGGTCTTTGAGATTGCAAAGGCAAATGGTGAGGTTATAGTTCTGGCTGTCCTTGAACTTGCAATGCACCTTAAGGCACAGGGTATTAAGAATATACGGCCCATGGGGGTAGGGGGGACATTAAGCATTGAAGGAATAAAATTTACAACAGTTCATTGTGTCCACTCTTCAAGTCTTATTGATCCTGAAAAAGGGGTATCTCAATGGGTTGGTCCGGCTGTTGGATATATTATTGAACTTGAAAATGGCTTCCGAATTTATGCACTTGGAGATACTGGATTATATGGGGATATGAAGTTTATAGGAGAATATTATAAACCTGATGTTGCACTGGTGCCTGTTTCGGGTTCAGGGTTTGTAATGGAGGCAGAGCAGGCCTTCTTTGCAGTGACAAATCTCATAAAACCCCGCTATGTTATACCATTCCATGATTTCCCTGAGCCCTCTGAGGCTTCAAACCCTGAGGAGGCTATGGAATTAATTCAATTCCTTCCGCAGTCACGCGACTCTATTGGGGCAGCCAGACCATTTATCGAAATGATGAAAAGGAATCCCGAATTCAAGGTCTGCTACCTCAAAATCGGTGAATCCACAGAATTCAAATAGAAGCCTTGCCCTTGAAATCTGGGAATTTTTTTTCTTAACCTTTCCAGCCCCGGATGAAAAAACGGGTTATAACATAACCTAAAAGGCCTCCAGAAATGACATCTGTTGGATAATGAAGGCCTAAGTATATTCTTGTCCAACCTATAAATCCAGCAAAGAGAAAGAAGATAATCTTATATCTTGGAAACCAAATAGAAAGAATTGTGGCCATCATAAAGGCATAGGCCGCATGGGCACTTGGAAAACTTGGGTCAAGAATCTCACCTGGGCCTTTTAAGAGTTTTGAACTTGTATCCAAGAAAAAGAGAGGTCTTTCGCGCCGAATAAGAAATTTTAGACTGTAAACAATTGCAGATTGAATGGCATAGAGAAGGAGGAGATGACGAAGCACAGCCCTGCGTTTAGTTAGGATTAGACTGAGAATGATGAAAAGAATAACGGCGATGTGACTCCCGAGATAGGTAAACCAGGGAAGAGAAAAATCAAAAATAGGTGAGCTCCACCACGCATTTGCCCACAATATGAATTTTAATTCCCACTCCATATTATCGTGTCCGTTTTTATTAAATAGGGAGTTTTGGTATGATATCTATTAGGTTCTGACTCTGGATACAAACATTTGCAATTTGAACAAGATCTATACAGGAAGAATTGAAGGCAATGGAGAATCCAACCATCTCAAACATATCTATATCTCCACGGCTATCTCCAATGGCAATTGCCTCTTCTGGTTTTACTGAAAATTTTCTTAAAATCCTTTCTACCCATTCTCCCTTTTTATCGTAATAAACATTGATTCTTACATTTCCAGTCAGAATACCATCCTCGTGGAGAAGATCATTGGAGATAGAATAATCAAATCCATATCTATCGTGGACCCAGTTGGATAGAATGGAGAGACCCGAGGAAACCAATGCAGTCTTCATTCCTTTCTCTTTTAGATAGCTGATAAGTTCATCTACCCCTTGGTGAAAGGGAACAGTTTTAACGATCTCAAGTAGTTTCTCTGTTCTCATCCCTTTCCAGACCTGAGCATCTAACTCACAGAAACGTTCATAAGAGATCTCCCCTGATAAAAATTGTTTTTGATACTCCTCTGCAAATCCATACCACTTTCCCAATCTTTTATGGATATATTCCCAGATGGATCGTTCCTGGGTGAGCGTCCCATCAAGATCAAAAATCACCGCTTTAAAATCTTTTCTTCCCTTCATCAGTCATTCTTCATAAAATTGATTCAATGATAAAACTCAGGCAGGGTTGGTCTCTTTTCTTAATTTTATGATAACAGAAATAACATTTTCATGCTATTCCTTTTTCTAAGTTTATATGTTCGGAGGAATCAGGAGGCTCAGAGGGAGAGGGATCGAAGAAGGAGAGCGTTTGAGATTCGTTTAATTTCTCGTAGGGCAAGCCCTTGTGGCTTGCCGAAACCGAATTAGGATGTCATTTATTTTATGCTCCCATTAATAACACCTCCTCGGATATTAACTTAGCTATCAGTTTGCTTAACGTCTGAGATCATCTGCTCGGCGCTTGGTCAGGGTCAGCTGGATTGAATTGTTCGCATATGTCATCTGTTATTCGTAATGTGTCCACATGCGGATGACTTTCACTGTCTTGATATCATCCAGTATTTGGTAAACCAAACGATGCTGGATATTAATCCTTCTTGAGCATGCCCCAGATAGATCTCCGAGAAGTTTTTCATATGGAGGTGGAGTCTGGTAGGGGTCTTTCCTGAGAATCTCTATAAGGTGCTCTGCTTGAGGTTTCAAACCGGAACGTGCAATCTTCTTGGCGTCTTTCTTTGCTTGTTTGGTGAAGACTACTTTCCAGGTCACCAGTCTATGTCCTCATCGCACTCCTCAACAGGAGTCCTTAGCCCTTCCTGGATAGATTCTCGCATGCCCGGGATTGAAGTCAGAAATAAAGTCTCCTGTATTGCCCGCCAGTCTTCCTCTGAGATAAGAACTGCAGAGCTCCTTTTTCCTACAATCTGAATGGGCTCATGAGATTCTTTAACCTCATCCACTAGGCTATATAAACGTTTTCTTGCTTCTGTTGCAGTTAAGGTAGGCATATTCATTCTCCTTTATGTACGATATATCGTACGCCACAAGACAATCAATGTCAAGTCGTATAAAGGCCAACAATTATTATAAAGATACAAAGGAAGCCGGGATAAGATTCGTCAGAAGACCTAAAAAGACCGTGGTGGTAATGCTCGACCCAGAAGATATTAAATGCGAAGTAACAAATATTGATTTTTTAGAAAGTTTCCTATCTTTGCCCCTTAATGACTTGGGAGATCAGTACCTATGAGGCCTTCATTCTTTCAAGTAAAATCTCCACTTGCAGAATATATCCTTTGGATGAGGATCTGGCGGGGCAAATAGGCATTCAACCTCAATTCTTTCATCTATCTCACGAGCAAACCCCAAAAACTCAGCCCTGTGCATCTCCTTGCAGACAAATTCCCCGAGTCCACGTCTGATGCGAGCCTCCTGTGTTGCACAACTGGGTATGGTGATGATTATTTCACCATTCTTCTCTTCAATCTGATAACCTATCAGTATTGTCCAGGGGAAATAACCAAGTGCCTTTACAAACCCTGAAAGCCCCTTTTCTGTTATATTGAAACGGCGAATGATATCTTTTGCGGCCATTCCAGCCACCCTTCCCCATACCTGTTCATTAATCCTTTCTGCAGTCGGTTGATCAAACCTTTCTCCTACATAAATGAACCAAAATGCATCTATAACTCGGTAATGCCAGAGTAAGAATTGGATGTAACTCATCAGTTTTTCCCTATCCATCTTCTCAAATATTCTTAAATCCATTATATCCTCCAAAATCTATTAAATATGAATTTCCTGATTTTTATTTTCAAATGGTACTTCTTTATGAGCAAGTCTTGAGATTCTTTCTCCAAGTGGAGGATGGGAATAAAAGAACCATGCATATAAGGGATGGGGATTTAGATTTGCGAGGTTATCGAGGGCCAGTCTTTTAAGTGCTCTTTGCAAAGGTTCCGATCTTTTCATAAGCGCTAAGGCAAAATCGTCTGCCTCTTGCTCAAATCTTCTTGAGATTATGGATTCCAGTGGCTGGATGAAATAGCCTAAAAGGCTTAAAAAGATTCCAGAGAGTAAAAGGCCGATATAAAAGATGGGTTTTTGAAATCCAAATGTATGGTAAAGTAGTGGCCAGTTCATAAGATTTGAGATTATATAAAAGGCAATTATAGACACTGATTCTACGAGAATGAGCTGTTTTAAAACATGCCTTTTCTTCCAGTGTCCAATCTCATGCGAGAGGACTGCCAGTATCTCGTCCTCCTTATGTGATGAGAGTAATGTGTCAAAAAGCACAATTCGCTTTGTCCGACCAATGCCTGTAAAATAGGCGTTTGTATGGCGACTACGTTTACCGGCATCCATTTTAAAGATCCCTTTGATTCTAAGACCTGCCTTTTCCACCATCATCTTTATATCTTTTTCTAATTCTTCATTTTCAAGGGGCTCAAATTTATTGAAGAGAGGGGCTATAACTACAGGATAGAGCCATAATATAAGTAACTCAAATCCACCCACTATTACCCATGCCCATATCCACCATTTTTTTCCACCATGTATAATTAGTATGAAGAGTATGAGAAGGAGAAGCCCTCCTAAAAGAATCGAAATGGCCATGCTTTTAATAAAATCCAAAATCCATATCTTTGGAGTCATCCTGTTGAAACCATAACGCTCTTCAATAACAAATATGTCATATAGATTAAAGGGTATTCTAATGAGACTTGAAGATATCCATAGGATTCCGAAAAAGATTAATCCGCTCAGGATCGTTCCAAATCCCTTGGCAATGATGGTATTGGATAACCAGGGTAGTAGCCCTGATATCAGTAAGATAAGGAGAAACCCCTCACCAGCAAGAAAGTTAATTATATGAAACCGTTGGGAATCTATCGTATAGGAAGAGATTTTTTCTAATGATTCCTGGTCTATTATGTCTCTAAAAACCTCAGGTACCTTTCTCCCATATTTACCAAGGTAAGAAAGGTTGAGCCGATGAAGAAATACCTCAATTCCAGCTTTTAATAAATAAATAGCCAGAAATGTTAAAAGTAAGAAGTTTATCCTGATCATAGGAAAAGAAATCTATCTCTTAGGGCTTTTGACTCTACTTTGTTTTTTCTTCTCTTTAACCTTAGCTTTTCTCTCTTCAAGGAGTCTTCGGACCTCCCGTCGACCGAGCTTCCGAAGGGCAACCATCATGGATTTATGCTCTTTCCTCGGTTTGAATATACCTGATTCCCATTGGTGGATTGCTCCAACAGTTACCCCAGTAAGTAAGGCCAATTCTCTCTGGGTTATCTTCAATCTTTTTCGGAGGCTTCGGATCAAACGAGGAGAGAAACGGGATAACTTCACCTCTTCTGGAGAGGCCTTCAATGGTATCTCCCTTTTTTCCAACTCCTTTTTTTGAAGTGCTACGAACCTTTCGATTTCCGAAAACGCCTTTCTCATCTGAGAGACCAAAGACTTCAATGATCTGATTTCTCGACCAAGGGGAAAGGCAATCTTTCGAACCTCTCTCTTTGCCAGACGGACAATTTCAGACCTTATGGTTCCTTCTATCTTACCCATATCTACCTCCTCTAAATTTAATGTTTCCCTTTAACCAATATCAAAAGATTGTCAACCCACCAATCTGAGACCTCTGAAAAAGAATATAAATGAGTATTATAAACTGGGGAGGTGGGGTGGGAATGCATTCGAAGGGTTTGGAACCCTACCTCCCCAGTCAATTCAGGACTTTTTCAGAGCTCCCAATCTCTTTTCCATCTTTGATAGAAGTGACTTTGCCCTTTCTATATTACCCCTTTTTTTAATTAACCATTCACTGTAAGATTTCAATCTTTCCCTTAAGGATAAGAAATTCTCTTCCATTCTTTTATCAGAAGATGTTCCGATGGAAGGAAGTTCATAAAGGATTTTTTCTGGTCTCTGGAATTCCTTCACCTCCCTCTCATTTATTGAAATATTTATTTTCAGCTCTTTTAGCGCCCTCCTTAAACTCTGATATGAAACCTCCTCTTTTCCTTCTCTCTCTGAATATTTCACTGCCTTCTCAATTAACATCTTCGCTTTCCTCAGGGGAATTCCATATGAACGGACAATCCATTCCATTAAAGTCGTGGCTCCGGAAAACCCCTTTTCTGCCTGTTTGAACATTCTCTCCCTATTGACCTCAAGAAGCCTTATCACCTCGCTCATAATAGATATTGCAGGCCTCGTCTCTTCAATAAGATCCATAATCCAGTACTTTGTCCATTGAGTATCTCGATTATATCCCATAAAAAGGGATTTCCCTATGGAGAGAAGGCTTATCAAAACTCCATGGCTAAAAGAGGTTTTTGCCTTAATGACCTCAAGGGAGCATGGATTTCTTTTCTGAGGCATTATAGAACTCCCACTGCAATGCTTATCGTCGAGGCGAATCATCCCAAATTCATTTGTAGAGAGGAGGATAAGAGTTTGTGCAACAGTGGAGAGATGATCCATCATAATTGCTACTGCATAGGCAAGTTCTGCTTCAGGTTCCCATCTCTGGGTTAGATGGTCTGTAACATTTTCAGTAGGGCCATCAAATCCTAAAAGTTTCGATGTGAGCATTCTGTCCAGATTAAAGGAGGTTCCGTAGCCGGCTGCAGCTCCAAGGGGATTCTTGTTAAAGAGATCATACCAGTTGATAAATCTCTTGATATCCCTGTTAAAGGCCTCAGCAAAAGAGAGGAGGAGGTGACCAAATGTTGTGCCTGTGGCATGCTGGTGGTGGGTATATCCAGGCATGATAGTATATTTATGCACTTTTGCCTTCTTCAACAAGGAGGCAATCAGCTCATTCAATCCCTCCAGAAATCCCAATACCTTCTCACGGAGATAAAGACGCATATCAAGGACTATCTGGTCATTTCTGCTTCTTCCTGTATGAATCTTTCCTCCATATTCTATTCCTAATCTTTCAATCAGGAAGCCCTCAACATTGGAATGGACATCCTCTCGGGAAGGTTTTAACCGAAAACTTCCTTTCTCATAAAGTTCTTCGAGTTCTCTCAATCCATTCAAAATCTTCTTAGAATCGTTCTTAGAGAGAATTCCTTGACGGCAAAGCATTATCACATGGGCACGACTACCCCATATATCATAGGGTATAAGAAATTCATCAGCGGGGGGAATCCCCTTTACATCCCTTCCTGAAAGAAAATCTATCACCTCTTTGGGCGGCAATTCTTCAAATCGTGTGCCCCAAAGCTTCTCAACCTTCATTTATCGTCCCCTGGTGAGTGCTTAATTGAAATAAGTTTTCTTGGTCACCTCAATTCTTTTTAAAATATTTCTATTACACATACTACATCCTATAATTACCTAAAAAATATTAGCATAAATGAGGAATTTAAACAAAGTTTTTTAGTAACCCATCACTTATTTTAGATGTGTTTCTATTGAAATTTGTAATAGCAATGTGGATCTTCAGCAAGAAAGTCTCCTGTTTGGTAGAAGGCTAAACTACGACAGCCTCTACATTCTTTGAAATCACATACTCCACATCGTCCCTTTAGATTCTCTTTCTCTCTCAACTTTTTAAGGATTTCTGATCTCTCCCATACTGTTTTTAATGAGTCATTAAAGAGGTTTCCTATTGAGATTGGAAACCTCCTGCAAGGGTAAATATCCCCATCTGGCATAATACATATACCATCTTTTCCAATGATACACGGAGCCCCTAATAATTCTGGTTCCTCATTGGAGAAAATGATTTGGAAGGCCTGATAAGGAGGGAAAAGGTCTTCTTGCTCGATTGAAAAAAGGTCTGAGAGTATATTAATCAATTCATTCCATTCTTCACCATTTATTAACTCCTTCATTATCCCCTTTCCCCTTCCAAGGGGAATGAATCTTTCAATGATCAATCCATCTATACCAAGTTTTTTAGATAGTTGAATAAATGAGAAGATGTCTTTGAGGTTTCTTTTCATAGCTGTAAACATCAGAATGATTTCAAACCTTCCTGTCTTTTGGATCAATGAAATATTCTGAATTACTTTATTAAAAGTTTCCCCAGAACGAATTGAATCGTTTAACTCAGCATTAGACCCCTCGAGAGAGATTTTTATTCTCCTTAATTTCTTAAAGGAAGAGAGCTTATCTATAAGTTCTTGATCTATTAAGAGGCCATTGGTAATGATCCCGATCTCATCAAGAATCATACTTTGATCGAGATACCCCAGAAGGGGAATTAATTCTTTTTTAAGAAGTGGTTCTCCACCTGTAAGATTGATGCACAGGGTTTTTCCCCATTGCTCAAGAGTTTCAAAGATATTTTTAGAGATCTTTTTAAGCCCTTCCAGATCAAGATCTTTATCTTTTGAAAAGTCATCCTGATAACAATGTTTACATCGAAGATTACAGAGATTGGTAATATGCCACTGAATATGGAATTGTTCTTTCATCGAGAGCGGTTAATGATTAAAAGATTTATTAAACTTTCATTTATTTAAGATATACCCTTTAAATAACTTAGAATAAGTCTTCTAATTCATCATTTGCCTCAGGTAATTTACCGTATTTCTGAAGAAATTCCTGTAGAAGCTCGCTTTCCCGTTTGGTATACATGGGGGCATTTTCATAAATGAAATAGCTTGCCTTTTTCTGGGATTCCAGTTGTTCGAGAAGCTCTTTCCTAATATTTGGGGTTCCCTTGATATAAATAATCATCCCCTCTTCGTTGAAGAGTTGGTATACCCCTTCTTCTTCTGGAAGACCCTGGATATTGGATAAATCAAATGTCATCCATCTTTCAGGAGGAAAAGGGTTTGAAGATATGTGCAATCTCAGATCGCATTGTAGACATCTTTTTGCCTCTTCCAATGCCATCCCTTCTTTAAATCCTAAATCCACCTGTCTAAAGTTTCCTGCCCTATCTTTCAATGGGAGGGAGATGTTTTGAACCCTTCTCAATTCTGAAAATCCTTCGTCCCTTCCTAACATTGGTGGTGGATTAGGATAAATTACAAACCTCTCCTCTTTCTCTTCTCCACCTAAATACCTATGGATGGCCTTTGCAGCCTTTATACCTGAAGAGATGGCCTCGGTTACTGTTCCAGGAGATTTAATCATTTCACCCGAAGCAAAAACTCCATAAATTTTAGTCATATAAGAGTGATCTACCTTCACCCAATCATGAACTTGAAGGAGTTCTCTGTCACTGTCGAAAGAGGAGGTATCTATTTCCTGGCCAATAGCGAATATGACAAAATCAGCATCGACAGATATCTTTTCCGATGGATCGAAACTTGGTTTGAAATGCCCTTCATTATCGAATACAGATATACATTTAATCAATTCTATTCCTTTTACTCTACCATTAGATTGAGAGATATGAGATGGGCCCCAGGAGCAATTGATTTTAATTCCTTCTTCTAAGGCCTGTTCAATTTCCCATGAATGAGCAGGCATCTCCTCACGAGACTCCAGGCAGAAGAGGCTTACATCTCTTGCACCTAAACGAAGAGCCGAAAGGCCAACGTCAATGGCAACATTACCTCCTCCGATCACAATTACTCTCCCCCCTAAAGAAGGATTAATCCCCGATCTTATATCTCTTAAAAAATCCAATCCCCAAAATACACCCATCGATTCTATACCTTCGAGATTAATCCTTTTACTTCGCTGTGTCCCGATGGCTAAGAGTATGGCATCGAACCCATTAGATCTTAGTCCTTTTATAGTGATTTCATTCCCTAAAGAAGTATTCGTTTTGAGCTCAACACCTAATCCAAGAATCTCATTTATCTCCTCCTCCAATATTGATCGTGGCAGACGATATTCAGGGATCGCATATCTCATCATTCCCCCAGGTTCAGACTCCTTCTCAAATATTGTTACCTCATGGCCAAATCTTCTAAGATAATATGCTGCCGAAAGCCCTGAGGGCCCTGCCCCTATTATGGCGATACTTTTCCCCGAAGGGGCCTTTTCCACTATAAAATTCCTTCTATTTTCAGAGCCTCTCTCTGCGGCAAAACGATGAAGGGAACAGATAGAAATCGATTCGTTCAATTCCTTCCTGCGACAGGCAGTTTCACATGGATGAAAACAGATGTTTCCAAGTGTTTTAGGAAAAGGTGTTTTCTCGTGGATTGCCAGGGCTGCTTCTTTTGATCTGTTCTCTCTGATCAATCTAATAAAATTGGGAATATCAATCTCAAGAGGACAGCTATAAATACAGGGGACCAGATATTTCTCTCGATCTCCAACAAAATCTATATTGTCCAATAAAGCCCCTGTAGGGCAAACCTCTACACAGGCTGTGCAGAATTTACAACCTGATTCCTTGAGTGAAGGTGATAAAGTTCCAACCAGAATCTTATTATCTTTAATAATAAAATTAATTGCCTCGATTCCCCTCAAATCTCTGCAAACCCTTACACACCTGAGGCAACCTACACATAAATCATCATCTCTTTTAAAGAGGATTTCCTCTTTTTTAGCTTTGGTTGCCTTCGGAATATATCGTGGTACATCCTCGCGGATACCAATGTAGTCAACAAGCCTCTGAAACTCACAGCGATTGAGCTTTGGGCAACACCTCTCAGGCTCTGGCACATTGGCTGAGCATTGGGTTCGACTGCATCCCTTGCTCTGGGCACAGGTAAGGCATGCATGTGGATGATTTACTAATAGAAGGGCGAGGTGATCCTGTCTTGCCCTTTTCACATATTCTGTATTGGTGTGTATAATCATGCCATTTTCAGAGAATGTGCTACAGGCTTGCTGTAGATCTTTCATTCCTTCAACCTCAACCAGGCATAGCTTACAACCTTCAAATTCAGATAACCCTCCAGAAAAATCGTTAAAAATCTTTTCTCCGTTATGATAAACCCACTCATTTGGTTTCATCCCCTTTGCTATGGGTAGATCAGGATGGGAGCATAGGGTAGGGATATAGATTCCAGCCTTTCTTGAGGCCTCTAATAGAGTGGTTCCCTTTTCAACCAAAACCTCGATTCCGTCAATCAGAAGTTTTAACATCTTCATCCCTCATATCAGTTAAATCTTTTTGGTAATAGTGGTCCATGCTTATGCTTCTTTGATAATACTATCTGATATCTCTAAAGACTTTTCGTATATTTAAATATAATTTTTTATGGGGATATGTCAAATTAAAATATTGAGGTCTCTGAAAATGTCCTGAAATGACTGGGGAGGTAGGGTTCCAAACCCTTCGAATGCGGGCACTGAGAAGTTAAATTGCTAACAATTCTTTAAGAGAAATCAGGCTTTTTCAGGGTATTAATCAATAGTGCTAAACTATTAAAGGTACCCGCTCGAAGGCTTCTCCACCCCACCTCCCCAGTCCATAAGAATAGTTTTTAATACTTTTTCAGAAATCTCCTATTTAGAAATTGGGGTTAATTCAATTCCTTGCCACAATATTTTAAGTTTTATTTAGAGATAAATATTTACTTTTTTATCTTATTTGCCGATAATAAAAAAATAGAGATGATATAAGCTCTATATGTGTGAATACGTCTTGATTATAAAGGAGGTTTTGTATGAATATTTTAATTTCAGTCTTTTTTTGTCTTTTAAAATTTGGATTATTTTTTATCATAGTGATCACTCTGCCAGTAACTCTCTTGATGGCAGAGGAAAAGATTTTAAATGGAGCGATTGGATACATTGATGCTCATAATCACCTTCATGGACACTTCCGTTCTCCGTCAGGATTTATAATTGATTTTGAGGGGGCTACGCGAGTTGCCATTAAAGAAATGGATAGATTGGGTATTAGAAGAATGATCGTCATGCCTCCACCATTCCCTCTTAATCATCCCCATGAATATGACTTAGACAATTTTGATTTCATCAAAACCTTAAGAAAATATTCCAATCGTTTTTCATTTCTTGGTGGTGGTGGAACATTAAATGTCATGATCCAAAAAGCTGTCTATGAGGAAAAAACAAGTCCAGCATTAAGGGATAGATTTGAAAAAAAGGCAAAAGAAATTCTATCAAAAGGTGCACTTGGCTTTGGAGAGATGACTGCAGAACATCTCTGTTTGGGCCCCAGGCATAATTATCAGAATGCTCCTCCTGACCATCCCCTCTTCCTCTTACTTGCTGATATAGCAGCGGACAATGGTGTTGTGATTGATATTCATATGGAGGCTATTTCTGAAAAGATGATAATACCGCAAAGATTACGCTTTCCGGAGAATCCTGAGACGTTAACTCCAAATATTGAAGCCTTTGAGAGACTATTAGCTCATAATCGGAGAGCTAAAATCATTTGGGCACATATTGGTTGGGACAATACAGGTCACAGAACTATATCCCTCACCACCGAATTATTAAGGAAGCATCCAAATCTATACATGAGTTTCAAGATCTCTCCAAGAGACAGCCTGTTAGAGAATTGTCCAATAGACTCAGGTTTTCAATTGAAAGAAGAATGGCTCAAGTTGATGGGTGAGTTTTCAGATCGTTTTATCATAGGGACCGATCACTTTTATGTTCCCCCTCAAGGCGAAAGAATAGGGCCAACAAGGGCTGAACCTATGAGGAGGTTTCTTTCCCTACTACCAATCAAACTTTTTCAAAAATTTGGTATAGACAATCCCAAACGTATATTTAGTATCCGGGATTAGACATTTTATGAATTTCCCAAAGATGTTTTGGGTTTATTAAATTAGGATTTTCATTCTTTTAAAAATTATTCTCGAAGTTTTTAATTGGGGAAAAGGGATCTACGGTTTTCTGTTAATACATGAATCCAGTATCCTTGGTTTCATTAATAATAAAATGTCCTAATCATAGATGACAAATATTTCAAAATGGGTTAATATTTTTTTAAATAATTTTATTTAAAACATACAATTTTTAACGAAAAATATAAATTATTTATTAGAAATATCCACAGATGATTTATATAAAAGAGCTTTGAAATAGTATTAGAAAGGAGCCTTATAGACTGGGGAGGTAGGGTTCCAAACCCTTCGAATGCGATT
>JBBITW010000013.1:0-34473 GCA_037440525.1 Deltaproteobacteria bacterium | reverse complement strand
CAGTACTGGGAACCAAAACAATAAATGGGAAGTAGGAAATGGGAAATGGGAAGTAAACAATAAATGGGAAATAGGATGAATCTTCCCAGTTGGATAAGAATCGCTCAATTAACGATTTCTTTTAGAAAGCTCAACTTAAATTACTCAGGGCTTCTTCAATTCGGTTCAATCCCTCCCTGATATCTTCCATAGAAGTCGCAAAGGAGAGCCTTTCAAACGGATCTGCTCCAAATTCAATCCCTGGAACTACGGCAACTTTAGCAACCTCTAAGAAAAAGTCTGCCAACTGGGTAGAGTTTTCAATCCTCTTACCTTTATAGGATTTACCATAATAGGCAGAAAAATTAGGGAATACGTAAAAAGCTCCAACGGGTTTAAAACATGATACATCTTTTATCTCATTAAGCCTGTCGACAATATAGTTTCTCCTCTCCTGAAATTCTGAAACCATCTTTTTTACTTTATCCTGAGGCCCCAGAAGGGCTTCTACTGAGGCCTTCTGGCATATCGATGTAGGGTTGGATGTACTCTGGCTCTGGATGTTATTCATAGCCGAAATGATTTCCTCAGGACCAGCAGTATAACCAATCCTCCAACCTGTCATAGAATATGTTTTCGAAACCCCATGGACAATAATCGTTCTCTTTTTTATCTCATCTCCCAAAGAAGCAATACTCGTAAACTCAAATCCATCGTAGACTATCTTTTCATATATTTCATCAGAGATGATCAAGAAATCAAAAGTTGTTGCAATCTCTGCTATCTCTTTTAATTCGTCTTTTGTATAGGCACTCCCCGTTGGATTAGAAGGACTGTTAATAATTAGGGCTTTTGTTCTTGGAGTAATCACCTTCTTTAGATCCTGAGGCTTCAATTTAAAACCATCCTCTTCCTTCGTTTCAATGATAATAGGGGTTCCCTGAGCCAGTGAAACCATTGGAGGATAAGAAACCCAGTAAGGTGCGGGAATTATCACTTCATCTCCTTGATCTAAAATTGCCTGCGAAAGATTATAGAAAGAATGTTTTCCCCCACATGAGATTAAAATTTCAGACCTTTTATAAGTCAAATTATTATCCCTCTTAAACTTTTGGATTATCGCATCTTTTAATTCATCAATTCCTCCAACAGGTGTATACTTTGTGAAACCCTCTTGAATTGCTTTTATTGCAGCATTTTTTATATTCTCGGGAGTATCAAAATCAGGCTCACCCGCACCAAAGCTTATTACATGAATACCCTGTGCCTGCATTGCCTTTGCCTTTGCAGTAATAGCAAGGGTGGGTGAAGGTTTCAAATTTTTTGCCCTCTCAGATAATAAAGACATTTTAACTTGCCTCCTTTCATGATTAGGTAGATTTAAAAAGGATTTCTGAAATTTTATTGATCTTTTCTATTCCTTTAACCTCTTGGGGCATAAGCGGAAGTTCTATCAACTTAATCCTCTTGGAATATTGATCCCTCAAAATCTTAATATAGTTCTGTTGCATCTCTTTTCTAATCTTATGAAAATTGCAGTCTGCCTCCTGAATAACATAATTTACAATTAAATGATGAACTTTTAATTGATATTCATCAAAATCTCTTATAATCCTCTCGGTCTGCTTTACCCCAAGGGCTTCAGGTATTGTAACGACAATAAACTCTGATTTTTGAGGATCCCTGATAAAACTTACAACCTTTTCAGCCAGATCCTCCCACCCACTGATGATTTCTAATAGGGATCTTTTACCCTTTCGTAATCTAACACTTTCCTTTAACTTTTCAAAATAACTATATAAATTCATATAAAATTTTGTTGCCGCCTCAAGATGTTTTAGAAAGATCTGTGGAAGATGTAGCAGTCTCAGTGTGTGCCCTGCAGGTGCTGTATCCCATACTACCATATCATACTGTCCACCCTCAACCAACTCCAGTATATAATTTAACATATATTCCTCTTCAATACCGGGTGCACCTCCAATATAGTCTACAAAATCATAGTCTACAGAGGCAAAAGAAGATACAACTTCGTATATCTCAGGCCCAAAACGATCCTTCCATTTTTTTAAAACAACCTCAGAGCTTATCTCAATGCCATAGAGGTTGTTAATATCTTTTACTGGAGTTTCCTTATCGCCGATCTCCATCTCAAATATATCGGAAAGGGATGGAGTAGGGTCGCTTGAAATAATAAGTGTCTTTCTTCCTTGAAGTGAAAAGTGAAGGGAAATAGCAGAGGCACAGGTAGTTTTTCCTACCCCACCTTTACCTCCAATCATAATAAGTCTTTTTGGCTCTTGGTCAAGTCGATTTAAAGAAAAATTCATATTAACCTTTCTCATAGAATTGATTTTAAGGATATTAAAATTTATAATATATCTAATTTAAGGTCAAGTCATTTTAATGAGAGCTCTGAAAAAATCTTGAATTGACTGGGGAGGTAGGATTCCAAACCCTTCGAATGCGGACATTAAGAAGGTAAATTGCTTACAATCGCTTAAAAGAAAATCAAGCATTTTCAGGGTATTAATCAATAGTGCCAAACTATTAAAGGTATCCGCTCGAAGGCTTTTCCACCCCACCTCCCCAGTCTATAACACTCTCTAAATACTTTTTCAGAGACCTCTTAATACAAAAAATTCAGGAGGATATTTTGACATCAGGATGGATTGAGATAGATTCTGAATTATGCAAGGATTGTAAACTCTGCATCTCTGTTTGCCCTAACCATTTAATTGAATCCTCTGATCGTATTAACCAGAAGGGATATTATCCAGCCACATTTATAGAGAAACATTTGAAAAAAGAGAACAGAAAGTGCACAGGATGCAGTCTTTGTGCTATTTCATGTCCTGAAATTGCAATTGAGGTATACCGTGTCTAAGGTGTTAATGCGTGGAAATCATGTCGTTGGAGAAGCGGCTATAAGGGCCGGATGTCGTTTCTATTTTGGATACCCCATCACACCACAAAATGAGATACCCGAATATATGTCGGAGAGGCTTTCAAAGGTGGAAGGAGGGGTCTTTATCCAAGCGGAGAGTGAAATCGCTTCAATCCACATGGTTATTGGAGCAAGTATGGCAGGAGCACGGGTGATGACTTCCTCCTCAGGACCGGGGTTTAGTCTAAAACAGGAAGGAATATCATTTCTATCAGCCCTGGAGCTACCTGCTATTCTCGTAAACATGAGTCGTGGTGGCCCTGGACTTGGAAATATTGCCCCGTCTCAATCTGATTATTTTCAAGCCACTCGGGGAGGAGGCCACGGAGATTACCGCACTATAGTATTTGGTCCAAATTCATGTCAAGAACTTGCTGATTTAACCTACAGAGCATTTGACCTGGCAGATAAATATAGAATCCCTGTAGTCATTTTGGGTGATGGAATGCTTGGTCAGATGATGGAGCCTGTAGAATTACCTCCAGAAATTCCTATTAAAAAATTACCCCATAAAGATTGGACCATTACAGGTGCCAAGGGTAGACCAAGCCGTTTTATCCGTTCCCTTATCCTTGATCCAATTCAGGAAGAAGAACATAATTGGAAGCTTATGAGAAAATATGAAAGGATAAGCAGGGAAGAGGTAAGGTGGGAAGGTTCTTTACTTGAGGATGCAAAACTGATAGTGGTTGCTTTTGGTATCGCAGCAAGAATTGCCAAAGGAGCTATTAAAAGGGTAAGGGAAGAGGGGTTAAAAGTAGGATTATTAAGGCCCATTTCCCTCTGGCCTTTTCCTCATAAGATTATTAAAGAAATATCAAAAAAAATTAAACAATTTTTAGTCTTTGAATTGAATATGGGACAGATGGTTGAAGATGTAAAGCTATCCCTTGATGGATCAGCAGAGGTTCAGTTTTATGGAAGACCTGGGGGTGTGATACCCACTCCTTTAGAGATCTCAAGGGTCATTTCAAGCTATTATTATAAGAAAAGATTGGGGTAATAGATGAAAAAGGTATTTACAAGGCCAAAATCACTAAAAAAGACCCCGTTCCATTATTGTCCTGGTTGTGGTCACAGTATATTACATCGTCTCATAGGAGAGGTAATTGATGAGATGAACCTCCAAGAAATTATTATCGGAGTCCCCCCTGCAGGATGTGCCGTGCTGGCATATAATTATTTTGATATAGACATGGGCGAGGCTTCACATGGAAGGGCAGCAGCCCTTGCTACAGGTTTAAAGAGGGCCTTACCAGATAGATTAGTATTTACATATCAGGGAGATGGGGATATAGCAGCCATTGGAACAGCAGAAACAATCCATGCAGCTACGCGAGGAGAAAATTTTACAACTATATTTGTAAATAATGGTGTCTATGGAATGACAGGTGGGCAGATGGCTCAAACCACAATTATCGGCCAAAAGACTACTACATCCCCTGGGGGAAGGCAAGAAAGAAGGGATGGCTACCCAATTAATCTAAGTGAAATGGTAGCTATAGCAAAAGGGAGTGCTTATATTGAAAGGACGGCAGTCAACTCCCCTGCCAACATTTTAAAGACGAAAAAGGCCATTAAAAAGGCATTTCAAGTCCAACTTAAGGGGCTTGGTTTTTCATTGGTTGAAGTTTTATCTCCTTGCCCAACAAACTGGAAGATGGAACCCGAAGAGGCCTGGAGATGGATCGATAAAATAATGATTGAACAATTTCCTCTCGGTGTTTTAAAAGATATTACTGGAGATCAAAAAGATGTTAATTAAAACGATATTTTCTGGATTCGGGGGACAAGGGGTCATCATGATGGGCTACCTCCTTGCAATGGCAGGAATGTTTGAAAAGAAGGAAGTAACATGTCTTCCTTCATATGGTGCTGAGGTAAGAGGAGGGACGGCTAACTGTACAGTTGTTCTTTCAAATGAGGAGATCGCATCCCCAGTTGCTTCAGAACCTGACTTTGCAGTTCTGATGAATAATCCCTCACTTTTACGTTTTCAGAATCAAGTTCAATCAGGGGGGACAATATTTTTAAATTCAAGTATGATCGAAGCAAGACCACTTCGAGGTGATTTAGAGATTTATGAAATTCCTGTAAACGATCTTGCTAAAACACTTTCGGATAATAGGGGAGCAAATATCATCATGCTCGGAGCATTTATAAAAAAGTCAGGGATTGTATCGCTGGAGACAATGATTCAAGTCTTAAAGGAAACATTCAGCAACCGTAACCCAGGACTTTTTAAGTTAAATAAATCCGCTTTATTATTAGGATACAATTATCTTGATTGAGAGGAGTGAATAGCGATGCCTGTGAAACAGATTTCTGTTAGCCTGGAAAATATTCCTGGAAAACTCTCAGAGGTAAGTGATTATTTAGGTGAAAACGGCATTAACATAATCGCCATAAGTGTTGCAGATACATCAGATATCAGTTCCATACGATTCGTTGCGAACGACCCAGAAAAGGCTATAAACGTATTAAAAACTCATGGTTACTCTATAAAAGTTACTGAGGTTTTGGCGGTTGAAGCCCCTAATCATCCAGGAGGACTTAATGCTATTCTTAAACCTTTAAAGGAAGTTTCCATCAATGTAAACTATCTCTATACCTGCTTGGGGACAGGGGAGAAAACCGTTTTAATAATGGGTGTTGATAAAATGGAAGAGGCAATTCAGGTTTTAAAAAAGAATTGGGTACATATGTATGATGAAGAACTTTATAAATTATAATGGTTTTCCGGGCAATATCATAGATAACTGTGAAGTCCTGAGATAAGGTAGTTGACTCCAAAATAGGTGAATAAAACGAAAATAAAACCTAAGATTGAAAGAATGGCTGTTCTCCTCCCTCTCCAATCCCTTGTAAAGCGAGCATGTAAAAAGGCCGCATAAATGAACCATGTGATAAGTGACCATGTCTCCTTAGGATCCCAGCTCCAGTAACTACCCCATGCGTAGTTTGCCCACGCTGCCCCTGTAATAATTCCTAAAGTTAACATCGGAAACCCAATTATAACTGACTTATAATTGATCTCATCGAGAATTTTTGTTGAAGGAAACCATTTCGACGGCTTTTCCATCAATTCATTTCTCGCTTGAATTAGGTAAAGTATACTTATCCCAAATGAGACTGCAAATGAAGCATATCCAAAAAAGCAGGTTGTGACGTGTATGGTCAACCAGTTGCTCTGTAAGGCTGGCACAAGAGGGGTGATTTTTGGATTAATGCCGGGGATAATAGAGGTTAGGGCAATAGAAAGAAAGGCAAAGGGGGTTACAAAAACTCCTATTATCCTTTCTTGATATTTGAATTCAATAATTAAATAGATCAGGACAATGGTCCACGAAAAGAATATAAGGGATTCATACATATTGGAGAGGGGAACATACCCATATCCTGTCTTATGGGTCTCTAACCATCGAAAAACTAATCCAACTGAATGAATCACGAGGCCAATGATCAAAAGTGATGTAGAAATAGCGCCAACTGTCTTATTTCTTGCTACTACAAAGACCAGGTAAAATAAGAAACAGAGAATATATATTCCCATTGAGATATTAAAAAGACTATGGCTTGTTAGAGAAAATTCCATTTTTACTCCTTTTCTAAGTAATTGTCATGGCCATTTGGCCTCCCGCGGAGAATGAAAATATTTAGTTTAAGGCAAAGGTTAGGAAGCCAGTTATCTAACCTCTTAATAAAACGGACATCTAATCCTTAACCCTCAAACCAACGACTATTATTTCCTAAGAAATAAATTATTATAATTCATAACAGCATTAAAATTAGTTGTCAATAAATGGTTTTGAGAGCCCTGAAAAAGTCCTGGAATGACTGGGGAGGTAGGGTTCCAAACCCTTCGAATGCGGACATTGAGAAGTTAAATTGCTTACAATCGCTTCAAAGAAAATCAAGCAATTTCAGGGTATTAATCATTAATGCTAAACTATTAGAGGTATTTGCTCTTGCCTGCCTCAGGCAGGCGAAGGCTTTTATACCCCACCTGCCTAGTCCAAAAAATCGTTTTTAATACTTTTTCAGAGGCCTCGTTTTTAAGAATGGTTTTCGGGAAAAGAATTTTTGAGGAAGTAGAAATTATTTTTTCTCTAAAACCTTCTTTAAATTTAACCTCAAAGGAACTGCATTCCTCTTTGATTTAACAGCCTCTTTAAGGTGGATTTTATAATTAGCCTTTAACAATAAAACCCCATCATCCTTATGCCTATAGATAAAGTCTTCAATATCTGAAAATTCTTTTCCTTTAAAATAGTTACGACAATTTCTTAATAAATAGCTTAAAACTATATCATCCATTTTAAAATATATTTCTAATGGATTATTAGATTCTTCCTCAACCCTTTCTAAATTCCTTAAATCCAGGTTTTCGATAATCCGCTGATAAACCTTCAAAAAATTATCTATCTTCTTTTGAGAAATATTCTCTTGGCCAAATTCCCATTTCAATTGTTTCTCTATCTCGCTGGATTGAATTTCTATACTGATCAGTTTTAAAGTAAAATCTCCATGAATTAATTCATATTTTAATGGTTCATCAATCCTTTCGCGATACCTCTTAATAACAAATTTTTCCCTTCCATTTGTTGCTTTAAAATAAGAAATCTTAACTGGTTCAGCATAATCCCTTTCGCTTACTAAAGTATCTTCAAATATTTTTAGGTTTTCTAATTTATGACCACGATGATACTTTAAAAAATCCTTAAAATCATCTTTTGGTATGGTCTTGAAATATTCAATCGAACGACCTTTTTCAATATCATATTCTGGCAACTGGTCATAAGGCGTTTTGAAAAAGACCTCGTCACAATTTATGCATCTAATTAGCTGGTTCATTTAATCCTCCCACATCTCTCTAATAGGATACAGACGTTGTTCTTAAATGATCTTTTACTAAAAATACCTCCTCCATCTCTTGCAGGATATTTAAAAAGATTGAAACCAATTGAGGATCAAACTGCTTTCCTGAACATCTCAGCATCTCTCTTTTTGCCTCACCATTGGGGAGGGGTTTCCGATATGGGCGATCTGAAGTCATGCTATCGTATGCATCAGCTATTGCAATAATTTTGGCTCCTAATGGTATTTGATCTCCTGCTAATCCATCAGGATAACCAGTTCCATCATAGCGCTCATGGTGATGTTGAATATAAGAGAGGATGTTGGGAGAAAGCTTTAATGGAACAAGAAGTTCGATAGATTTTTTTGTATGTTGTTTAATTATAGCCCATTCAGTAGGGGAAAGGGTCCCCTTTTTGTTAATAAATCGATTGCTGATACCTATCTTCCCAATATCGTGGAGGTAAGCAGCAATCCTGAGATCATTTCTTTCCTTAGAAGTAAAGGAAAGCCTCTTTGCAATTAGATCGCAATAATAACATACCCGTTCGGAATGGCCTGAAGTATATGGGTCCTTTTCCTCGAGGGTAAAGGCAAGAACCTTGGAGAATTCCAAGCAATTTTGATTATCGATAGAACCAACATCTTCTAATTTAAAATCGAGATATCCCTTTTTCTCTTTTTTTATTGAAAAGTTAGAATCTGTTAGAGATTCCTGGGAAGGAGTTTGATCGATAAAATTATTTAGAGCCGCTTTAATCTTCAAATTCAATTTCCTCCGTTGGATCGATTTTTCTATGATAGCAATGATTTCAGGGACATTAAAAGGTTTAGGGATATAATCAAAAACTCCATATCGAATGGCTTCGATGGCGCTTTTAAGAGTTCCATACCCTGTAATAATAATAACCATAACATCAGGGGCAATCATTTTGATCTCTTTTAATGTGTCTATTCCTGAAAGGCCTGGCATTTTAAGATCCAGTGTAATGACATCCATTTCTATTTGTTGAACCATCTGGATGGCAGCATATCCATTTTCTGCAGTAAAGACATTGTAATTTGGTTTTAAAATCATTCTCAATGATTCTCTTGGCCCTATCTCGTCATCAACTATGAGAATATTTGATAAATATGATTTTACTTCCATCTCTTTTCCTTCTAAATAAGAAATTTTGATTATAGATGGAAGTTTTTATAAAGCAAGAAGTCTGCCATCTTGGAATAAAATAATAGATAGGAAGTAAATTAGATTTTAATTCATAATTAATTGATTTTATTAGTAATTTTTTCATCGTTTCAATGGATTGAAATTTTTGAGGTAAAAAGTGAAAAATGTTTAAGAAATTTTTGAAGAAATATTAATTTTTAATATTTTACTTAACCATAATTTATTGAAATTTAAAGGGAAAACAAAATTGGTCAAAATTGAACCTTATCTGACAATTTTGAAATAGCTCAGATATTTTTTATTTTATCTTGATTTATTCCCAATTTATCCATCTTATATTTTAATATACGTCTGCTAACACCTAAGAGTTCTGCAGCATGAGACTGAACATAATTACTCCTTTTCAATGCATCCAAAATGACCTCTTTTTCAAACTCCTCCTCTGCCTTCAAGAAAGAGAGTTTTCCTGTTAAGATAGATTCCTTTAAATCATTGGTTTTTGATACTTGGGTAAATGAAGATGGTAATTCAATGGGCTGAATATACTCATTAGAAGTTAAAGCAATGGATCTCTCTATCAAATTTTCTAATTCCCTAACATTTCCAGGCCAATCATAATTCATCATGAGCTCAAGCGCCTCTTTACTTACACCTCTTACGTTTTTATTATTTTCTTCATTAAATTTTTTTATAAAATGGTCAACGAGAAGTGGAATATCTTCTTTTCTCTCTCTCAGGGGAGGTAGAGTGATGGGAACCACATTTATTCTATAAAAAAGATCTTCTCGAAATTGTCCCTTTTTTATAAGTTGAGTCAACTCTCGATTTGTTGCTGTAATTAACCTTACATCAACTTTAATCGTCTTTGAGCCTCCTACTCGAGTGAATTCTTTCTCTTCTAAAAACCTTAAGATTTTTGCCTGTGTAGTTAGACTTAATTCGCCAATCTCGTCAAGGAAAAGGGTACCTTGATGAGCCAATTCAAAGCGACCTAACTTTTTCTCTATTGCATTGGTAAAAGCCCCTCTTTCGTGGCCAAAAAGTTCACTTTCAATTAGGGTTTCTGGTATTGCAGCACAGTTAATTGTCACAAAAGGATAATTTTTCCTATTGCTATGATAATGAATAGCCCTGGAGATAAGCTCTTTACCAGTTCCACTTTCTCCCATGATCAAAACAGTTGATCTCGTATCAGCAACTTGTTGAACAATTTTAAAAATCTCTTTCATAGCCTTGCTTTTTCCAATAATATTTTCAAAACTAAAACTCTTATCCAATTCGATTCGCAGGCGTTTATTCTCTTCTTTAAGGGCCTTTGCTGAAAGGGCCCTGCTTAAAGTGAGTCTAAGTTCGTCGACATCAAAAGGTTTAGTGATATAATCATAGGCACCCAACTTCATTGCTTCAACAGCAGTTCTAACTGTTTTGGTCGCAGTTATCATTATCACTATCGAATCAGGGTCCTTCTGTTTGATCCTCTCAAGCACCCTTAAACCATCGATATCAGGTAAAATGATATCGAGGAGAATTGCATCAGGAGAATGCTCTTCAATTTTAAGGAAGGCTTCCTCAGCATCCTTGGCTAATGTGACCTTGTAATCATTCTTTAAAATCATCCTTAAAGATTCACGAGTTCCTAATTCATCATCAACAATAAGCACATTTTTCACAGTTTTATCCTCATCATTTTTTTATCTATTGGTAGATGGATAGGAGATTACTCTTCTCCTTTCAATAGGAATTTTTAAAGAAATATAGGTGTGATTCTTTTTATGGTCTATAAAAAAATCTAATTCTCCATAATTCTGCTGAATAATTTCTTTAACGAACCGTAATTCAAAGTCCATTGCCTTATTACCCTCAATCGAAGGTATACCCAAAAGGGTTTCGTATGGCTCAATCTGTTTTTTGTAACCCGTAAATATAATCGCTATCTTGATATATGCCTTCTCTTTTTTTTGAATCTCCTTATCATCATCTTTTTCTTTATGAGCATTGAAAGACCTCGTTATGAATCCAATACCACCATTGGAAGGAATCAGGGGTAATGCATATTGAATAAGAGAATTCAATATATATCTCAAATGTTCATCGTGAACAATTGTCTCAGGAAGATTCTTCTCATATCTTTTTAAAACTTTAATCCTTTTCTTTTCAAATTGAACCTCGTATCGTTTAATTACATCGTCGAGAATTGAATGGATAGTATCCTTCTTCTCAACAGGAGTATTAATCTTGACATAATTTAAAAGGCTATCCATTACTTCGTCAACCTTAGCTATATCTTCAGTAACAATTTTATAAAAATATCGTCTAAAATCTTCATCATCAAACTTGTCCTTCAAAAGTTGAGTAAATGTTTTTATTGATACAAGAGGATTTTTAATCCGATGAACTAATTCAATAAGAAATTTGGAAAAGTTTTGAGGGTCTCTCTCTACAGTATTAGATATTTTAAAAAATTCCTTTCCACTCTTATGAACATTTTTAATAAAGGATAAAAAGGGACTATTTTCTTCTGCCCCTTTCAATAGGTCTTTTTCGTTTAGATTTTCATTCTCAGAAAATATTATCCCTCTTAGAATTAAAAACTCCAATTCTTTAAGATTTCCTGGCCACCAATAACTTTGGAAAAGTTTCAATACACCATCTGAAATCCCAATCTTTCTAAGCTTCAACTTTTTGGAATGTTCTTTTAAAAAAAAGTTGGCTATGTTAGATATCTCTTCGATCCTTTCTCTGAGAGGTGGAATATGAATATATATTGTATTCAATTTGTAATACAGATCCTTTAAAAAATTACCCTGATTCAATTTATCCATTACATTTTCAGAAGAAGAGGAGATATATCTGATATTTCTAATAATCCTTTTTTCTCCTCTTTCTCGAAATATTCCATTTTCTATAAGTTCTAAAAGCATCGATTGGTCCTGATGTCCCAGAGCTGTAACCTCCTTCAGATAAAGCGTAGCAGGAGCTCTACCATAATCAATCTCTTCAAAAAAAATAAGAAGTTCTTTGCCAAAGGAATTATTTCCTTTTAATACCTTACAATCCAATTTATGAAATTTATAATTTTTCCAATCTCCTGTATAATGTATAATCTTTGCAATCAACTCTTTATTAGTCCCCTGTTCTCCCTGGATAAAAACAGGTACACTCAGGGTGGAAGCTTTTTTAGCTAATGTAAAAACCTTTGGTGGTATCAAAGGGGATTGAAGTAATTCTTGATAGTTCATCTTCCCTCAAAAGAATCCAAAATATCATGCTGATTTTCAAAATCACTCTTTCTTCTTAATGGATGCTCCTGGTTAATGGGCAAATTAATAAAGAAAGATGTTCCTTTATTTAAACGGCTTTCTACAGAAATGTATCCCTTATGATCCTGGACAATTTGGTTAGAAATTGAAAGACCTAATCCACTTCCGGTTGTTTTTGTTGTAAAGAAAGGATTAAAGATATCTTCTAAATATTCCTCTGGAATACCACATCCTGTGTCTGTAAATTCAATTTGAACAAAGGATTCACCATTTGGTTTTGTAAAGAAACGTGTCTTAACAAAAATTGTTCCATTCTCCGGGGTAGCCTCAATGGCATTTAGTAAAATATTTAAAAAGACTTGTTTCATCTGTTCGCGATCAATTCTGACAAGGGGCAGATCTGTTGCATGCTCTTTTTGGATACTTATTTGCTTCTTTTTACTCTCTGTTGATACCAGGAGGATCATTCCTTCTAAGACGGCATTGATATCTTCAAACTCTAATTTAGGCTCAGAAGGTCTTGCAAAATCAAGAAGTTCGCTAACTAAAGATGAGATTCGATCTACCTCTCCGGAAGTAATTTTAAGGAAATGGTCCCTGAATTCTTCATCATCAAGTCGTTCTGGGAGTAATTGTGTAAATGTTTTTATAGCTACCAGGGGGTTACGAATTTCATGTGCCAATCCCGCAGTTAGCGTTCCCAGAGAGGCAAGCCGGTCTGCCCGTCGTATATAGGATTTCGACTTTTTTAAATCCTCATAGAGCCTCGCATTTTCGACAGCAATGGCAGTTTGATTTGCCAGAGTGCTTAGTAACTCAATATCTTCGTGGGAGTAGATATCCTTATTAAATTTATGCCCAAGATTGATTAATCCAATAAGCCGCCCTTTCAGGATGAGTGGTATACTCACTTCGGCTTCTAAATCCCTCATTTCCTCAACGACACTATTAATTTCTGGAATTTTCTTTCCCTTCACCAATTCTTCTCTTACTATAATCTCCCCAAAATTCTGAAGATGGTAGGGAAGGGGGGAATTCTTTAAAAGTATCGATTTAGATAATGGCCTTTTTATATTTTTTGATTCTAATAAATCATATCCTGCTTTCTCTTCATTTAATAAAAACAGGGAGGCCTTTTCAACACCCATTGTCTGTGTAACCGTTTCAATAATCCTTTTTGAAAGAGATTGTAGATCAAGAATACTCACCATAGCCTTACTGAATTTACTTAAGGTTTCCCGATAATCATAACGGTTTTTAAAAAGCAGGTGTTCCACTACTTTTTCTGTTCCTGGTTTGATCTTATGGAAGAATATTGTAACAATAAAGATAATTGAAAATATAATGAAAGAAAATAGATAATTAACCTTGCCAAAAAATAGCCTCTGACTGATTAAGATGATAACCAGAGATGGAACAAATAAAAGAAGTAACAAAAGAAAATAAGTAGTCCCTTTTGTTAAAACAATATTTATATCCATAAGCCGATGCTTAACAATGGAATATGAAGCAAAACCAACGTATATTACCGTTAATGAAGGTCCAACCCAATTAAATCTTGAGATTCCTGTCATCGGTAACAATAAATTGGCTCCGACTCCAAATCCAGCTGTTAAAAACATCCCTACTAAACAATATTTGATTTGGAGCCTCTCTACACCTTTAGATTTACTATATGATTTTATAAGAAAAATAAAACCTATTAGGAGGTAACCAACTAAATAGATAGAAAATAGCGAATAACTTGACCCATAACTAAACATCCTATTACCAGAACCAAGTGAATAAACTATTTGATTAGTAAATGAGAGACCAAAAAATATTATTGAAGGCAATATTAAGAGAAACAATTTGAAGTTACTAAGTTTTCTACGTTCGGTGGGAAACAATAACGTGAAACAAAGAAATGCAGCTGGAGTAACTCCCGAAGTTGCAAATCCCATTCTTCCCCAGAAAACCACTGAAGGAGAATCTATGAAAGAATAAATAATAAAGAAACTAAAAGCCCATCCTGCAGCAGCCCACGCAAGTATGGAGAAGATGATATTAACCCGTTTATTAAGACTGGCCTTCGAATATACCAAAATTCCAAGGCCTAAATTGACTAAAAATGCAAAAAACAAAAAGATTTTAGGAATTATCAATCTTAAACTCCAATTTATCTCTACAATTTGAACTTTCCAACAATCAGCACTGTATGACCTCCACCATACCCTAACGCATTTATAAGGACATGATTTACTTCCGCCTTTCTAAATTGATTTGGTACATAATCAAGATCACAATTCTGGCGCGGTCTTTCATGGTTAATAGTTGGAGGAATAATACTTTTATTAATAACTAAAAGTGATGTAATGGTTTGTAATATTCCGGTTACTGAAAAAGACTGTCCTGTAATTGGTTTTATAGATGAAACAGGAATTTCATAAGCTAATTCACCAAATACTTTTTTAATGGTAAGTGTTTCACTCAAATCATATTCTGGTGATCCATTACCATGGGCGTTAATATAATTAATATCTTTGGGTTTAAGATTTGCATTTTCTAATGCTTTTTTCATAACAATTGAGGCAGTTTCCGCACTTGGGTCTATTTCAAATATATTATAGGCCTCATTACCAGAAGCATAACCCAATATTTCTCCATAAATTTTAGCCTTCCTTCTAAGTGCATTTTGAAGATCCTCCAATATTAATAAGGCTCCGCCTTCACCTAAAACTGTTCCTTCACCGTTTATATCATAAGGTCTTAAAATTGAATCCGGATTCCCATCTTTTCTTGAAAGCAATCCACATGCACAAAAAATTCCAACGCTACAAGGCGTTATCGGGGCTTCACCTGCTCCTGTAAGCATTATATCTGCATCTCCTAAACGAATGGCATTATATCCTGAGTAAATTGCATCAAGCCCTGACGTACACCCTGATGCGATCGTTGTATTTATACCTTTTAGCCCTAATTGGTGGCTTATTATTCCAGCTGCTGAATGGGTACAAATCATAACAGCAGCAAATGGGCTCAATCTTTTAATTCCTTTTTCAATAAATATTGAATACTGGTCCTCTATACAATCGCCACCTCCAATTCCAGTACCGATAATTACACCGATTCTGTATGGGTCAATATAGTGTAAATCAATTTTTGAATCATTAATTGCCATTTTTGATGCGGCTAAGGCAAATTGAGCAAATCTACCCAACCTCTTTGCAGTTTTAGGATCCATATAATCAGTGGGGTTGAAATCAGCCACTTCTCCTGCAACTTGACATGGATAGGAGGAAGCATCAAAATGCGTAATTTTTCTTATACCTGATCTGCCATGGATTAAAGAATCCCAAAAAGCCTCTATTCCAATACCATTTGGGGCAATAACACCCATTCCTGTAATTACCACCCTTCTTTTTTCCATTATCCTCTCCAGATTACTTAAAACCTAATATTTTCTATTATTAATATTAGAAAATTTTAATTATGTCAACAATTTTGTACATTTTTATTTCAAAAATTTTCTAAATACGATATTATTAAGTTATTTTAATAACTTATAAAACACCTTGAAGCCCTAAAAATTTTATGCTAATTTTAAAATGTCTGAGGAGTTAAGTATGCATATTGACGAAAGCAAGAAGTTTGATAAACGAAATATTGAAAGGAATATAAAAGATGGAATAATTTCTGAGAAGGAATATGAAAATTACCTATCTAAATTACCTGACTTAAGTGATAAAATATTTGATGAGGATTTATCTCCCGCTGATTCAGAATACCAAGAATCGAATATAGAAGATAAGAAATTATCTAAAAATAAATTTAAATCAAGGTCTTAGAAAAGGTAAATGAGCTATGCCCATTTTTGAATTTCATTGTAATAAATGTGATAAAGAGTTCAGCCAGTTGTTTATTACCTCAAGGGATTTAAAGAATTTAAAATGTAAATTTTGTGGCAGTAAAGACCTGAAAAAACTGATGTCCTCTTTTTGTGTCCATCAAACTGAAGAATCACGTTTAGCAGAATTTGATACATCTAAACCGAGGGGGGATGAATTTTATAAGGATTCTCGAAATATAGGTTTATGGGCAAAGAAGAGGATGAGGGAACTTGGCGTAGATTTAGGCCCCAAACTGGACGAAATTGTTGAGAAAGGAAGGACAGGTAAAATCCTTGAGGAATATGAGAAATAAAAAATATCCAATTTGAGCGTTTTTTTATAAAACGCATTTCCGCCAGAGGTGAATCCGCTTTGGGCGGATATTTTTCAGCCATTTCGAGCATAAAAAGGGTGCGTGGCAATTGCATAGATTCCTCGCTACGCTCGGAATGACAGTTTTGTTTTGATTGCTTCAGCTTCGCATTGCAATGACAATTCAGCCATAGGCTGATCCGCTCCAGGCGGATGAGAATCGCTAAATTAAGGAAGTATAATAAGTTATGGAAGATAAAGACTATTACAAGATTCTTGGCATTTCCAGAAATGCAACTGAGGAGGAGATTAAAAAGAGTTACCGTAGGATTGCAATGCAATATCATCCGGACCGAAATCCCGGGAATAAAGATGCAGAGGAAATGTTTAAGCTTGCTTCAGAGGCATATGAGGTTCTAAGAGATCCACAAAAGCGAGAAATCTATGATCGCTATGGAATCGAAGGACTTAAAGGAACGGGCTTCACTGGATTTAGGGGCTTTGAGGATATTTTCTCGGCATTCGGAGATATCTTCGAGGACTTTTTTGGTTTTGGAACTTCATTTAAACAAAGAGGGAGAGCCCGTCCAGGCGCTGATTTGAGGTATGATCTTAAGATATCCTTTTATGATGCTGCATTTGGAAAAGAGACAGAAATTGAAATACCAAAAACAATTACATGTGAATTTTGTAACGGAACAGGTGCTAAACCAGGAACATATCCTACCAGTTGCCCTCTTTGCAGGGGCACTGGCCAGGTTACTCGCTCCCAAGGTTTTTTTACAATTAGCACAACATGTAATCAGTGTCGAGGAGAAGGAAAGATTATCACCAATCCATGTAAGGAATGTAGAGGTATTGGGAAAGTTAGAAAGAATAAAAAGATTCACATAAAGATTCCCCCTGGAGTTGATACAGGCTCAAAATTAAGAATTCGGGGTGAAGGAGAATTGGGTGAAAGAGGAGGTCCTCCTGGAGACCTTTTCATTTTTTTATATGTTGAACCTCATGACTTTTTTACAAGAGATGGAGACGATATTATCTGTCAAATTCCGATAAGTTTCACTCAGGCTGCTTTAGGGGCAGAGATAGAAGTACCAACGCTAAACGGGAAAACATCTCTAAAGATACCGAGGGGAATTGAAAGTGGTGACACATTAAGAATAAAGGGAGAAGGATTTCCAAAAATAAAGGGACATGGTCGAGGTGACATTGTCGTTCAAGTAATTGTGAAGACACCAAAAAATTTGACAAAAAGACAAGAGGAGATTTTAAGGGAATTCGAGGAAATCAGTAGCAAGAAGGATAGGGAAAAGGAAGGCTGGAGAAGATTTCTGAAGATTGAAGGATAAAAGTTAACATAATATATCTTATCAGACGTTTTTTATGGATAACAAAATTCATGATTTAACTGGAATTATACTCTCTGGTGGAAAGAATCTTAGAATGGGCAAAAATAAAGCCTTCATTGAAATTGGTGGTATACCCATTATTCAAAGGATTTATTCTATTTTTAAAAGGATATTTAAAGAGATTATTATTGTTACAAATGAGAAAGAATTATTTTCCCACTTTGATGCAATAATACATAAAGACATCATTCCTGATCGTGGGGTTCTCGGTGGATTATATACCGGTCTTTTTTTTTCCTCCTTTAAATATTCGTTTTGTGTAGCCTGTGATATGCCATTTCTAAATGAATCAATAATCCTTTATTTGATTAAAAATATAAACGATTATGATGTAATTGTTCCAAAAACTGAAGATGGTCTACAACCTTTGCACGCAATCTATTCAAAGAACTGTTTAGAGCATATTAAAAAGATGATAGACGAAGGTGAATTTAAGCTCATAGATTTTTATCCAAAAGTTAAAACTAAAATCATAGAAGAATTTGAATTTATAAAATTCGATCCCACTCGTAAATCATTTATAAATGTAAATACACCGGAGGAATTGAATCGAATCTGTCTATTATAAAATTAAAAAAATGAAAAAAAGATTTTTTATTTTTATCATGCCAATAATATTTCTTCAATTTTTACTTCCTTCCCAAGCCAAAACCATAAATGAAGATGAGAAACTGATTGCTATTGGTGTAGGAGCATTCAATGACGGTTTTTATGAGATTGCTGAAAGGCAGTTTTCTCAATTTATAAAAGAGTTTCCAAACCACCCTAAATCATACGATATCTATTATCTTCTTGGAAAGACATTATTTATTACTAAAAAACTGAAAGAGGCTAAATTAATTTTTAAAAAGATATTGGAAGAAGGTAAAAACTTCCATTTCTCAGATTATTCACTTTTTTGGTCTGCACTAATAGATATGAGATTAGGAAATAATGAGGAGGCAAAAAGACTCTTTTATACACTGAGCAAAAAGTATCCAAAATTTGACTGGTTAGATTATTCTCATTATCTAATTGGTATTCTTGAATTTGAATCTAACAGATTTAGTCATGCAGAAACATCTTTCAAAATGGTGATCCAACACTCAAAGCACAATGAACTCGTTAAATATTCACTCTTTTGGCTTGGAATAATATCTTATAGAAAAAATGCTTATGAGGCGGCTGTAAATTACATTCAGCCATTACTTAAAGACCTAAAAGGTATCCCACAGATATATCAGAAATATGCAATTTTCATACTTAGCGAATCACAATTGAAATTGGGTAGATATCATGAAGCCAAGATAAATTACAAAGTTTATCTTGAAAGATATAAAGACGATTTATTCATCCCCCAAGTCTTTTGGAAATTGGGTTTTTGTGAATATCGATTGGGCAATATTAAAGAATCGATAGAGATATTCCAATCATTTAAAAACAATTTTAAAAACTCCCCTCTTTTACCCTATACCAATTTTTTATTAGGAATAATATTTCTTATAAAAGGAGATTACGAATCTTCGATCAAAGAGATAAATTTAATTCTTAACAAACCCCAAGAACATCCCCTATGGGGATTAGCACTTCTCTGCGTATATTGGGATTTTATTTTAAAAAATGATTTACCAGAAGCCAATCGGACTTTTCAGAAATTACAAAAATTAAATCATTTTGAAGATGAAAAGATTTTTATTCAATGGTTGCATGCCGAAATGATATTTAATGAAGGGAAGATTTCTGATTCATTGCCTTATTATTTTAATATCCTAAATACAAAATTCAGGGAAAGGACCCTCTTCCAAATTGCTAAAGGAAATTTTTTTGAAAAGAAATTTAGAGAATCTATTACTAATTTAGATATTTTATTGCTTGAATTCCCAAACTCAAAATATGTTGACGAAGCCCTTTTTATTAAGGCAGAAAATCTTATGCAATTAGGGTATCTGGATCAGGCATTAACAGCATATGACTCAGTATTTAAAAGGAATAAAAATGATATATGGCAACTTCTTTCTTTGGCTCAAGCTGGAAGAATCCACCTATTAAAAAGTGAAAACGAAAAGGCAGAAAAGATTTATAAAAAGATTATAAATTATTTTACCAACCATCCACTTTTTTATCATGCAGCATATCAATTAGGAAACCTATATTTCAAGCTAAAACGTTTTCCTGAGGCTCTCCAATTCTATTCTATTATTCTCACAGGGAACAGGCCAGATTTACTCGGTGAAACACACTTTCGTATGGGTGAGATTTTATACCAGGAAGGAAGATTGGAAAAGGCCCTTGGTCATTTTCAAAAGGCTATTGAATATTTTAAAGAGGGATCCACAGAATTTTTTTTGACCCAATTGGAGATAGGAAATCTCTACAGGAGATGGGACAAGTATGAAGAGGCAAAACGATATTATATGATTGTCCTCACTCAATCAAAGGATGAAGAAATTAAAGAGGGAGCAAGAATACTAATCCAACTTATAGAATCAATTAAAGGTAAATAGAATTGGATAAATTAACCATTAAGAAAATGGATGTTAAAGATTTAGACGAGGTAGTATCCATCAGTGCTTCAAATCAATCAAACTACTGGTCTCGAAATATGTTTCTCGAAGAGATGACAAATACAAATTCCCAATGTTTTACTATCAAGTTGGAAGAAAGAGTTGTTGGTTTTATATGTTTCCGAAATATTGGTGAGGAATCTGAACTCCTCAATATATGTGTTCATCCTAAATACCGTAGATTGGGTTTTGGGAAGGAACTTATGAAATTTTATATAGAGTATTGCAGGAAGATGGAGGTAAACAAATACTTTCTTGAAGTATGTGCTTCAAACCAACCGGCAATCCAGCTCTACAATCAATTTTCTTTTAAAAAAGTAGGAATTAGAAAAAATTTCTATAAAGGAAAATGGGATGCTCTTTTGATGGAAAGGTAATATAAATTTCCGGAAAAATCCTTATTAAATCTGATCTTTTAATATCTTAGGGGAAATAAAAATAAGCAGATCTTTCCTCTTATCTTCCTTAGCCTCTCTTTTAAAAAGCCATCCAAGAAGTGGGATCTTGCTCAGTAAGGGGATTCCTTCCACTCCCTCACTCTTTTCAATTGAATAAACTCCTGCAATGACCACCACGCCATTATCCTTCACCAATACTTCTGTTATTGCCTCTTTTTTATCAATACTTGGCACTCCATCCACAACAATACTCTGATCAGGAGCATCCTTTTTAGCTTTAATATTCAATTTTATATGACCATCATTTGTAACCAGTGGAGTTACAGTTAACTTTAAATTGGCATCAATAAAATCTGTTGTGATAGTTCCTTCTGTTGTGAGCTTCCGATAAGGAATTCTCAGACCTTGTTCAATGGAAGCCTCTTTATTATGGAGAGTAGCAATTTTAGGGCTGGAGATAATCTTAACATCACCTTTATTTTCGTGGGCTGATATGGCAATATCCAATTCCCTAAGGCCATGAATGGATGTAAGGAGAAATTCTATCACGCCTGTTGCACCTGTAGTACCTGGGACACCACCGCGTGCCACAGCGGGAAGATTCACAACAGTGCTTGTTGAAGACCCTAATGTCATATCGGTTGTGGCTCCAGGGGTTGTGCTTGGGGTATTTGTTCCTCCTCCCACAATCACCCTTCTTCTTACATTCCCTGCCCTATCAGATGACGAAGTAGCTTCAAATCCCCATGAGACACCCAATTCCCTTTGAAATGTGAGATTTGCCTCAATAATTCGCGCTTCAATTAGAACCTGGGGGGTCTTTGTATCAAGGGATTTTACAAGATTCTTTACCTCTGGAATATTCTTTGCGATATCCTTTACGATTAAGATATTTGTCCTTTCATCTACCTTCACATCTCCCCGTTCACTTAATACTCCCTTTACTTGGGGGATAATATCCTTTGCTGTAGCATAATTTACTGGTATCAGCTCTGTAACCAAATCCTCCAATTTTTCCTTTGCCCTTTTTGCCTCCAATTTGGTTTGGCTCTCTTTATTTAATGTTTCTATAGGTGCAATACGGATCACATTACCCACTTGAACCATCCCAAGACCGCGTGTCTCCAATATCACATCCAAAGCCTGATCCCAGGGAACATCCATCAACCTCATGGTGATTTTCCCCGTAACATCATCTGCCGTTATAATATTAAGGTTACTCACTTCTGCAATGAGTCTAAGAATATTTCGAATATCAGCATCCTTAAAATCGAGTGATATCTTCCTGCCAGTATAAACCTTCTCAGGGGGACCCTCTTCTTTTACCTTTTTTCCCTCTTCTGTCTTTTTGACAACCACAGGAGATGGAACCGGTTTTACCTCCTCTTCTTTCACCTCTTCCCTTTTAACTTCCTCTTTTACCTCCTCCTTTTTAATCTCCTCCTTAACGGGTATCGATTCAATAACCCTCTTGGGCTTCTCAATATCTACAAAGATTCTTTTACCCTCCTGCGTTGTCTCAAAAGGCATTTCCTCTTTCAATCTAATTAATATCCTTAAATCATTTCCAATCGAAGTCTTGATATTCTTTATATCTATAAAGTTCACAGCGCCTTCAAATTCACTTGTGTCCAACCCCCTACTCAGATGTTTGGGTGAAAATGCATTCCTTATGTCAAGGACAATTATATCCTTTGAGATCTTATAAGTCTCAAATTTTGGTTCCCCTGATAAGGTCACAATGATTCTCGATTTATTATCCATCTGTTTAAAATCTATTCCGGTCATTGCAATAGTCTTTATCGCTTTTGGCGATATTGTTTCTTTCTGTGAAGAGATCTCTTCCTTGGCTTTAGGATTTGACGAAAGGGTCTCTACACCCCCTTCTTTCTCCCACTTTAATAAGATTTGAGGTTCAGAGACCTGGGGGACATTTCCCAAGGAGACGATTAATTTATTATCTGCTCGAATAATCTGGTAGGGTGGGAATTGGGGATTTAATGAATCAAAGACAAACCTTAATTTATCATGGTGTTGTCCTATTCTGACTTCCTTTATAAAAGAATTCTGAGGATTATAAATATTTTTGGGGAATTGATTTCCCACATCCCATATATCAAGCACAAGACGTGGAGGAGAATCTAATCTAAATGCATTATAATTTCCGAGCGTTCCATCTGCGATAATAGTGAAGGTTGTAAAATCCTTTTTTTCATCTATTGAAAAATCTATTATCTCCTTAGCCTTTTTAGGCATTTCATTCTCTTTCATTTCTTTTTTTTCTTCTGACTTCATTTCAGCCTGATTTGGAAGGCTTAAAGATTGGTCTTTTAGAAACTTATTCTCCAGAGCGAAACCATTTGTTAAAAATAGAAAAATTATTAAAATTAATACTTTTAGATTTAGAAGAGATCTCATGATTCTCCTCCCTCCTCAGCTTTGTGAAGAAATAAAGAAATCTCACTGCTTTTTATTTTACCCAAAACATCCTGATAAAATTCTTCAACGATTACTCGATCACTTAAAATTGCTTTTACCTTTCCATCATTCTTCCCGATTTCCGTCCCCTTTTTTAAAAAATATCCTTTACCTGATGAATCTTCAACCATCGCTATATTTCCTTCCGGGGTATTTATAATAGCAACAAGTTTCAACTGGCTTATATCATACTTCTGAAGGGGGGTCAAAGGAGTCTTTCTCACAACCTTGATAGGGGTAAGTTGAAGAAAGGGTTTAAAGGGATCAGGTTTACCTTCTGGATTATAAGTGTAAACCTTTTCTTCTTTCTTCTCTGTCTCTTTTTTCTCAGCTACTTTTGTAGGTTCAGGTTTTTTGCCAACAGGCTGGGGAATCTTAACTTTGGGTGTAACAGGAGGTGGAGCTTCTCCACCACAACCAAATGTCAAGTATACAAGAAAGATTGAGGCAAAGATAAAGTAAAATTTCATTCTCATATTTTTTTGACTTATCGTATTTCCTCTATTGAGTTTTGGCCTCACCTTTCTTCTCCCCCTCCTTTCTTTCAATGAAACGATAAGTATTGACCTGGCATGATGTTGTAACTAAAATCTCACTTTCTCCTCCCTTAACTTCTTTTGCCCTACTCATACTAAAATCAACAACATTAATTATTCTTGGCAGCTTGCTCACTTTATCAAAAAAGATACCTGTATTATGATAACCCCCCAAAATTACAAGCTCTATGGGGACTTTTGCATAGAATTGCTGAGGTTCCTCATTTTTAGGTTTAAAGAGTGTAAACTCTAAATTTGATTCTTTCCCAAGTCGAGAGATACTCCTTAATATTTCAGGGATCTCTTTCTCATTAGGAAGCTGGGTAAGGGCAACGGTTAATTCTGCATTCAACTTCTCTATCTGTTCTCTAAATCTTTGAAGGTCTCTTGAAATTGTCTTCCCCTCGTTAAGCTCCCTGAGTAATTTGTCAAGTTCACTTCTTAGGCCTTTCAATTCATCGTTCGTAGGAAGGTAAAAAGAGTAAAAATAGAGACCAGCCACTACAACTAAAATGCCTACTAATATAAGAACCTTTTTGGAGGTTGGAAGTTTTAAGATAGTGTCAATTGTTAATGCCATTTATTTTCTCCCATCTTACATTAACACAATCTCACATGAAAGTATGAATTTCTTCAATTTAATCTGACTCTGTATAATCTGTTCACTTATGATTAAATCCACATTTTTAAACATCATCGACTTTCTTAAATTTGTCATAAAATTTGCGATTGTTTCATCGTCTAAAGCAATCCCTTCAATCTCTAATTTTGTGCCCCCTTTTTTCAAAGACTCAATTTGGATTCTTTCTGGCTTATTAATACTCAATTGCTCTAAAATTTTTGCAGGGCTTCCCCTTTCTTTACTCAAAGTATTAATAATATTTAACTTTTCCTGCAAAACCCTCTGAGCTTCCTTTGCCTTTTGAACCTCAGGAGCTAATGATTTATAATAATTTATCTCCTTCTTTGTACTTTCAATTTTGGCCAGTAATTCTCCTTTTTCTCTATTAATACTCCACTGAATAAATATGAGTAAGATAACCAAAATAACAACTGAAACGATAAGAACCAAAATTTCCCTTCTTCCCCCTGCCCTCTTCTTTTCTTTTTTTGCAACAAGTAAATTAATCTTAATCATTTACTTATCCCCGACCTTTCTTATGGCAAGACCAACACCAACTGCCATCATAGGCCCTACTTCTCTCAAGTATTCCATATCAAAGTTTTTTTCACTAAATTCTATCCTTTTAAAAGGATTCACAATTTCAACTGGTATACCAATCTGTTGCTGTAATATAATATCGAAATCCTTTATTTTAGAACCACCTCCACTTATATAAAACTTATTAACCTTTTCATAGGTGGTAGTGGACTGAAAAAACTCTAATGAATTTGCAATCTCCATTGCTAAAGATTCTGAAGCTCCCCTTAATACCTCTTGAATGGTCGATTGGGAGGAAGCATCCATTTTACTACCCACCTTAATACTCTCTGCCTCTTCATAATCTACATGGAGTTGCCTCTGGATCTCCTCTGTAACCTGATTTCCACCCTTAAAGATATCTCTTGTAAATGCTGAAACATTATTCTTGATAATGTTTATATTTGTCAAGCTGGCTCCCACATTGGCAATTGCTACAATCTCGTCTTTCTCTATCTCATAATTGATTGCGAGCATATTCTCAAGTGCAAACGCATCTACATCAATAATAATAGGATTTAATCCAGCTTCTACGATTATAGAAACATAGTCATTAATAATATCTTTTTTAGCAGCCACTAAAATGATATCCATCAATTCAGGATTTTCCTCAACAGAACCCAATATTTTGAAATCTATATTGACATCATTTATATCAAAAGGGATATATCTTTCAGCTTCCCACTGGATTGACTCCTCTAATTCAGCCTCTGTCATAAAAGGTAGACTAATCTTTTTAACGATCACAGAATGGCCAGAGACAGATGTAACCACATCTTTGGTCTTTGTCTTTGTGCTTGCCACAAGCTCCTTTATTGAATCTATTATTGTAACCGAATCCATCACAGCCCCATCAACAATTGCTTCAGGTGGAAGTGGGGAAATTGCTAAATTTTGAAGCCTTAAACCACCCTTACTTTCACTCAATTCAACAAGTTTAATTGAGCTAGACCCAATATCAAGGCCAATTACTCCTTTTTTCTTTCCAAGAATCATTTATTTACCCCGTTTTTCAATAAATTTGAATCAAATATGATAAATTATGCCAAAATTGAAAAAAATGTCAAGAAAAAAATTTCAGTAAATTAATGAGTAGCCATCTAAACCTAATAAACCATCTTAAAAAATATAAAATAATATATTAATTTCCCAAATCAATTGATAGAAATATTATATCTTTTTATCTTTGTTCTTAACGTTGCCCGAGATATCCCCAGGACTTTTGAGGCCTTTGATTTATTCCAATCTAATTTTTTCAATACCCTAAAAAGGTGAAACCTTTCCATTTCTTCTAAGGACAACATTTCATTTTTTTCAATGGCTCTTAAGGATTCATCATTTTTATAGGAATCCTCTATCTGCCTCAACTCAAATGGAAGGTATTTATATGATATATATTCTTGGTCTGTTAGGATCATTGCCCTTTCGATAACATTTCTTAACTCCCTTACATTGCCAGGCCAGTTATATTGAAGTATTATTCTTTTAGCCTCCTCGCTTAATCCCTTAATATTTTTACCATATTCCCTATTTTTCTCCTCAATGAAAAGATTTGCAAGAAGGAGTATGTCCTCTTCTCTGTCACGAAGTGGGGGCATATCAATAACCATTACCTTTAGCCTGTAATATAGATCTTTTCGGAATGACCCTTCTTTCAACATCTTCTCCAGATCTCTATTTGTAGCAGCAATAATCCGAACATCTACTTTTATTTCACGCTCTCCCCCTATTCTCATAAAGGTTTGATTTTCAAGTACCCTTAGAATTTTGGATTGAAGATAAGGCTTCATATCCCCAATCTCATCCAAAAATACTGTCCCCCCATCAGCCAGTTCAAAAAGGCCCTTTTTTGTGCTTTTAGCGTCTGTAAAGGCCCCCTTTTCATACCCGAAAAGCTCAGCCTCTAATAACGTATCAGGGATCGCACTGCAATTAATCTTCATGAGAGGTTTATTACTACGATTACTATTATAGTGAATTGCATTTGCTGCCAGCTCTTTACCGGTTCCACTTTCTCCCTGGATCAAAACGGGTGTCTTATTAGTCTTACTTATCATTCCAATAAGTTCTCTCACATATTGAATCTGTGGGCTTGTTCCATAAATATGGCTATTATCCCTCTCCTGCTGCCTTCTAAGCCTCCTTACCTCATTTATTAAGCTTTTTGTCTCTAAACCTTTTTGTATTAATAATTTAAGCTCGTCCAACTCAAATGGTTTATTAATATAATGGTAAGCCCCTGATTTCATTGCAGATACAGCGGTTTGAATATCAGAATATGCGGTCATAATGATAACTAAGATTTCTGTATCAAATTCCTTTATCTTTTTAAGAATTTCTAACCCATCTACATCCGGAAGCCTCATATCTAATAGTATTAGGTCAATAACATTCTTCTTAATTATTGAGAGGGCACCCTTTCCTGAATCTTCTAAAAAGACTTCATACCCGCTTCTGCGTAATACATCAGAAAGGCTTTCTCTCATCACATCATCATCATCCACAATAAGGATAGTTGGTTTCATGCATTCTCCAGTGATTCTGGCAAATTAATCGTGAAGGAAGACCCCTTCCCCCACTGGCTTTCCACCTTAATTGTTCCTCCATGCTGTTTTATGATTTGATAGGTGATTGAAAGGCCCAGTCCGATTCCTTTCGGCTTTGTTGAAAAAAATGGGTCAAAAATCTTTGGAAGGATATGAGGAGGTATACCTTTTCCAGTATCAGAAATGATTATCTTCACAAAACCCTTTTTTGACCCATCTGAAGAATTTATAGTAATTGGATTTGCTTCAATCTTTAGCTCTCCTCCATCTGGCATGGCTTGAATGGCGTTTAGAAAAAGATTTAAGAATGCCTGATGCATCTGATTCTTATCTACGTAGATTTTTGGAAGCATGGGGTGATAATTCTCAATGAAATGTATTCTTTTTTCAGCAATCTCCCTAATTAGAAATGGGACAATCGCATTAGTTATTTCTTTTATATGGCATGAGGTTGGATTTAATGTCTGTGGTTTAGCAAAAGAGAAAAATGTTTTTAAAAGCTCATTCAGACGGTCGATCTCCCTTGTAATCCGATTAAGGTATTCTCTCTTTGGGTCGTCTTTTGATAGTTCTTCACCAAGGGCTTGAGCCGTTGTTTTGATACCTGCAAGCGGATTTCTTATTTCATGGGCAATGCCAGAGGCAAGCTTACCTAAGGAAACAAGCCTATCCATCCTTGATATTTCTTCCTGAATTTTATAAACCTTAGTAAGATCACGAAATATTATTACTTTCCCAATAACCTCACCCCGAACATTTTTATGACTATTTATGGTAAACCCTACTGGAAATTCCGCCTGATCCTTTCTTTTAATCCACCCTTCCCTTCTCATATCAAATTCATCAGGATGATCTATAAAAGGATTGAATTCTTTTTGCTTCTCTCTCAAACCCAATATAGAGAAAGGTTTCCCCAAAATCTCCTCCTTAGAATACCCTAAAATATTCTCTCCTGCTTTATTGATATAAGTAATTACATCGTTAATCCCGGTGATAATAATCCCGCTACCAATGCTTTCAATTATACTCTCTGTAAAATTCCTTACATTTTCTAACTCCCTGGTAAGACGTAAAATCTCTTCCTCTTTCTTTGCAATCCTTCTTTTTAAGATATTTGTATCCATTTAAAATTTTGAGTTAAAATCTTTTTGAATCTATAACAGGAATATCAATAATACGGTCTTGAACTGACCAATGAACAATCCCCATGAAATAATCACTTTGTCCACTTGTGCTATCAATATTAGCCGCTATCTTATTGACGATTTGGTCGACAATAAAACCTTTATATTCTTCACCATCCTTTAGGGTCAGTATCTGCTTTTCCTCTTTCCGTTCCTCTCCCTTTATTAAAAATATCTTTCTTAAATCTATTATCCTTAATTCAAAATCTTTTAAGCGAAGCCTTTGTTGGGAAGAATATTTTTCATAATACCCAATTGGGATTTTAAAAATTTTAAGTATTCTCTCGCTCTCTATACCAAATAGCCTTCCTCCCACCTTAAAGATGGTCATACCAATCATTGGGGGCTTGGCCTCCATAGGTTTTTCAACGACCTCCCTCACTGGTTGGGAATGGTAGAGTAGATGTTGATCAATTTTTTTAAGAACTTCGTTCATCTTTTGACTTAAAAAATCCATATTCTTTAAGATTTCGTCCATCTTTTTCTCATCAATAAAATGGGGCAAATGGGGCTCTTCCTCTTTCGATTCTTTAACTATACCCGATGAAGGTTCCTTCCATTCGGACATGCTAACCCCCTCAAGGCAATAGAATCGTGCTTCAATCCCGGTATATAGAAGTTCTTGATATATATTTACCTTTCCCTCTAACTTTTTATCATATAGTAATTTTATTGTCTCTTTAGAATCAATCAAAAATTTTGTAAATGAAGGACGAATATTCTCTTCGTTCTTAATCATATGTTTTATTGTTTCTTCCATAAAGTTTAGGACTGAGATAATCTTAGGATTTTTCTTAAAGAGCTCCCTCAGGGAATAAACCTCCTTTTTCAATTTTTCTAAATTCTCTCTGTTTATATCCCATTCCAATGAAAGAACCAGGCTCTCCATCCTTTCCATTGCTTTTAAAATGGGTGAGGAAGCAGGCTCAGAAATAGTAGGTATGCCTTGATCTAAGCCAACTCCTTCTTTAAAAGGAGTCCCTATCTTTTGACCTCCCTTTTCCACAAATAACCTATCCACAGCGGCATCAATCTCTTGATCCAGACCGTTAATCTCTTCTTCTTTGAATGGTTTTTCAGTTGTCATTTTTCACCTCTTATCTACCTTATTTGCTTATCTACAAGCATAATCTTCCGACTAACATCCTTTACCACCAGTTTGCTTATCTCTCTCAGGGTTTCAAATACACCATAACCTTTCAATGCGCTGGCAGGGAAAGACGGGACCTTCAACATAGAATTGAGATCCTTTTCTAATACCTCAATAGGGAGGATTTCGGAATCTGTATTATCCAGATCTCGTTTATTATATTGAAGGACAAGGGGGATTGATCTAATACTAATCCCTTTCTCTGCTAAGTTTTTTGCAAGATTAATCAGACTCTCAATATTTTTTTTCCTTTGAACCTTCAATGAATCAGCAACAAAAACAACACCATCTACACCTTTGAGAACCAATTTTCTTGTTGCGTCATAATGAACCTGTCCTGGAACAGTATAGAGTTGAACCCTTATATCAAATCCCCTGATCTTTCCTAAATTCAATGATAAGAAATCAAAGAAGAGTGTTCGATCTCCTTTTGTATCGATAGAGACCATTTTCCCTTTAACATCATCAACCATTTGATTGTAGATATATAGAAGGTTTGTGGTTTTTCCACAAAAACCTGCCCCATAGTATACAATCTTACATTGTATCTCATCTTTACTAAAATTGATAAAAGGCATTAAATCTATTCTCCTTCCTTAGAACGAAAATGGGGACGATGCGAGATAATATCCTTCCTTTCAAAGATTGATGAAACGACCTCTGAAAGTTCATCAATAATCTGATTTATTCTCAATCTTATTAATCCGAGGGAGGTCCGATCATCAAAAAGGGCAACCAAAATGACATGTTCTCCAATAGCTGTAAAATATACATTTTCATTTCTTCCCTTATGGAATAAAAGGGTAAATTCTTCTTCACCCAATATCCTCGCAATTTCAGCAGTTGCACCAAAATTTGCTGCAGTAAGCGCAGAAAGTGAAAGAATATCTATCCCTGGCATATCTCCGTTATTAGCAATTAATTGCCCTGATCTATCTATTAACAGAACTGAATGGGCAAGGGAAGATGAGACTATCCTATTTAAACAGAGATTTATTCTTTCTAAATCCTTTTTGGTGATAACCACATTCATATATCTCTTTTTATCCTCTCCTAATTAGAGATTTAGGTTTTATCATCGTTTCTTCTCATGGCCTCAACCAGTAGATGTTCCCAGTTTTGATATATGGTCTGAATGGGTGAAGTAACTCCAATATGTGATGAAAATTCACCCTCCTGCCAGCTCAAAATCTTATAAAATGCTTCTGAACCTTTCTGCTCTCCACACTCTGCGTGAACAATCTCGCCTTCGTTTAAATATATTATTCCCTTCTCTCCATCTCTTGTAATTGTAATTGCTGTTGTCAATCTGCTAAGGCAATTAAGCTGTATAACATCAGTCAACTGCAAACCAACAAGTCTCCCCTGAAATCCCTTCTTCTTTCCAATTAAATCAATAATTACCTTTCTTATATCAGATATCTCGAATGGTTTCTCTATGTAAAATATAGAACCCCTTCTGCTTGCCTCCTTCTGAACATCTGAAGATCCATAGGCAGTCATGATGATGACCTTTGTTTTTGGAAATTCCTTTCTAATTCTAACGAGGAGGTCTAATCCGTTGATGTCAGGCATCCTTATATCGGAGATGACTAAATCAATTTCATTATTTTTTAGTAGGTGAAGTGCCTCTTTCCCACTATTTGCAACAATTACCTCATACTTATCCTTATCCTTTGAGAGACTCTTCGCCATGCTCCAGGTTAAAGTCTCTTCGTCATCAACAATTAAAACCTTCTTTAATCGACTCATAATATATAAAAATTTTTTTAATAATTTTAAAGCAAAATAAATGCCAACTTTTATCTATTTCCTTAATAGTTTAAAACTACTTAAATATTCAAATAGTTTTGAAACTTACAATTTTTTTTGAATTATAATCCTATTTTAAAAAATGGTCAATATTTTACCATTGGACAAAAATTATCTACTTTTTGTTCAAAAATCTTTTATAGTCAAGGTATCTCTCCTGCAGATCGCAACCTCCGATTTTCTATAGTGAATAAATATTGAATAACCCACCTCGCCTCCCCTAATGCACCACTTCTGATCTCCCCCTGGAGGGTGTGTCGCAAAGTCATTCTGAAGCTTTAGCCGAAGAATCTATGTTTTATAAGGGTTTGAATTCTATAGATTCCTCGCTTCGCTCGGAATGACACCACTCTGTGTCATTTCGAGGCGTTAGCCGAGAAATCTTTCCTAAGATTCCTCGCTTCGCTCGGAATGACAGAGAAAGGAGGCTCGGAATGACAGAAAAAGTTGACTCAGAATGACAAACATAGAATATACCTCATTGAGACACAGTCTTTTGGGGAGAGGGAAGGGTCGGTACGACTCGCAACCGAGGTGAGGGGGAATTTATGGAGTTTTTCAGGGTTCTCGTTTGGAAAACTTGACTTTTTTAATTTCATTAGGTAAGTTTTATTTAAATAGTATTTAAGGGGAATACAGAAATTGGCTATTGATAAAGAAAAGACATTGGATCTTGCACAAAAATATGTGCTAAAAGGCCAACTGAAAAAAGCAATCCAGGAATATTTAAAACTCATTGAAGCAGATCCAAAAGATAAAAGGTTACATTTAAAATTAGGGGACCTCTATTATAAAAATGGAGAAAGAGAAAAGGCAATAAAAGAATATCTTAAACTGGCCGATCTCTATGCGGAGGAGGAATTAAATTTCCGTGCGATATCTATCTATAAAAAGGTCCTCTCAATAGATTCAAAGAGGATTGAAGCACTTCACAAAATAGCAAAATTGTATATCAAAGAGGGATTAAGTGGAGACGCAAAAAATTATTATCAGAATATCTTAGAGATAAGACCGAATGATTCTGAAGCGTTAAAGGGGCTTGAAAGTTTAAAATCTCACATTTCTAAGGATGAGTTTCAACCAGTAGAGGAATCCCTTGCAGTCCCTTATTCAGAACAAACAGGTATAAGACCTCTTGATGATAAATCAGATTTATATCCTTCTTCCACCCTCTATAATCCAGAAAGTTTATCTTCTACATCTTATAGCTCACAAGAGCTCCAGAAAGAATCCGAACCAGAGGTAAAAGTCCCACAAGCGGATAAAGAGGCTGAGATGCACTACCATTTGGGAATTGCCTATAAAGAGATGGAACTTCTCGATTATGCAATCTCTGAATTTGAACTCGCCTCCCTATCCCCATCTATAAAATTCGATTGTTATATAATGCTTGGAGAATGCTATATGGAGAAGGGAGATTATAAGAAATCGATTGATTATTATAAAAAGGCCTCTGATATTAAAGGGCTACCCAATGATAAACTTGCCCGCCTCCACTTCAATTTAGGCCTTGCCTATGAGGCCAATGGGATGATTTCCGAGGCTATTGGTACATTTAATCAGGTTTTAAAATTTGACCACTCCTTTTCAGAAGCCCAAGAAAAGATTAAAAAGCTTCAGCAAAAAAGATGATTCCTTAAAAAGATTTATTTAGTCCCAAATTTAACGATTCCTTTAAAAGAAACCTGTAGTCGTAGGCTTGTAGTCGCAGGCTTTAGCCTGCGTCAAAAAAACACCATGAGAGCTCTGAAAAAGTCCTAAATTGACTGGGAAGGTAGGGTTCCAAACCCTTCGAATGCGGACAATGAGAAGTTAAATTGCTTACAATCGTTTAAGAGGAAAACAAGCAATTTCAGGGTATTAATCAATGGTGCCATATTATTATTGGTATCCGCTCGAAGGCTTTTTCACCCCACCTCCCCAGTCTATAAGATTCGATTTAAATACTTTTTCAAAGACCTCTAAAGAGATTCTAATCTTTTATCGAATTACCTCCCGCCAATAAAGTGGATCCTTCATCTTCTGTGGTGAAAATATCTGGGCTGAATAGACTTTACCCAATGTTGTTCCAATGATGACAGATGCCTTTCCCTTTAAATTCACTGTAATTACTGGAGAAGATGGTGCTCCACCACCTATCTCCTTTGAACGTATTGTAGGTGTTCCAGAAAGGTCGCTAAGGTCATCAACCAACAATGCCCCACCTCCTGATAGATATTCTACGACATAGAGCCTTCCAAATCCTGCAACTGAACATGGATCAGAAGATGGTGTATAAATATAAGTTGTAAAATATACAAGATGGTAGAAAACAACTGGTTTTGAAAGAACCTTTTCAAGGCTCTGTCCTGACTTTTCTAATTTTATGAACCACCCCTTTTTGTTAGGATCAGGGGTAAATGAGTCTGGATTTGTAGTGACATCTGAAAGATCATCCTCAGTCCTCGGATATGTTCCTGTTCCATCGTCTCTTACTGCATAGAATCTTTCTCTCGGATTTGTATAGTCCTTTGGATTCTCCCTGTCCCCTGTTCCGAAGAAGACCCAGGGTCTTTTATAAGTATCAAATGCCACAGCAGGCTGGTAAAATATTTTATGCTTTTCTGCCTTGCTTGCAGGAGCCCTGAACAATCTCTTAGCACTCCACTGACCAGTATCTTCATTTGATACATCAAATACCCACATCTGTCCTCCAAGATCACCGATATAGACCTTATCTGCATATCCATCTGAATTTGCATCAATTACTGCTGGAGGAGCTGGAAAGGATTTATCCATCGCTGATATTTCAGAGATTTCTTTATTGGGTCCGGGTGGA
>JBBITW010000012.1:27318-35335 GCA_037440525.1 Deltaproteobacteria bacterium | reverse complement strand
TAAGCAATTTAACTTCTTAATGTCCGCATTCGAAGGGTTTGGAACCCTACCTCCCCAGTCAATTCAGGACTTTTTAAGAGGCCTCCTCTAAGAATCTTGACGAATTGAAAATTATGGTTTAAGGATAATTTTCAGTTTTTTAGAAATATTAAAGAAGAAGAAAGGGAATAAGGTAATGGGATTCAGGATTCCTGAGAATTGGGATATGGAGTATGATGTAGTGGTTGTTGGTTTTGGGGCCGCTGGCAGTGTAGCTGCAATTACTGCTCATGATGAGGGGGCAGAAGTTTTGATTCTTGAGAAGATGCCAGAGGGTGGAGGAAACACCCGAGTGTCAGGAGGAAACATAATTATACCAAAATCGAGGGAGTTTATAAATTACCTTGATGCTCTGAGCTTTAAGACAACAGATCGTGAGATTATCGAGGTCTTTGTGGAATATGCGATGAAAAATGGCGAGTGGATCAGGAGGATGGGAGGTGAACTCCAGGTTTTTATGCCGCTTAGTGTTGGTTATCCTGAGACCGTTTCCGGTGCAAGTTTTCCTCATTTAAAGGGAGCAGAGACAATAGTGAAATATAATATCAAGGGAAGGCCTGAAGAGGGGCCTCCTTCAAAAGTGCTCTGGAACTTCCTTTCAAATCTTGTTTCAAAGAGAGGAATAAAGGTTTTAACAAAGACACCAGCAAAGGAATTGATCTCTTCCCAGAAAGGTGAGATCATAGGAGTAGTTGCCGAAAATGAGGGTAGGGTAATCTATATAAAGGCACGTCGGGCTGTGATACTGACATGCGGTGGTTTTCAGAACAATCCTTCGTTGAAGTGGGATTATCTTCCTGTGAAACCACTCTTTTTCCTCGGAAACCCGGGCAATACGGGAGATGGGATAAAGATGGTTCAGAAGGTTGGAGGAGATCTCTGGCACATGACCCGACTCTGCTGTGTTGTAGGATTTAAGAGCCCTGAATTTGAGGCTACGTTCCCAATAATCTTTCTAAGCGAAGGATTTATCTTTATAGATAAATATGGCCGGAGGTTTGTTAATGAAGCCGGGATAGAAGTCCATGAGTATTATAAGGAGCTTTCATACTTTGATGTTGAAAGAATGGAGTACCCAAGGGTTCCTTTATGGGCAATCTTTGATGAAGAGACAAGACGAAAAGGTCCTATCTGCAGGAGTACAGCAGGATATAATCGAGATCTTTATAGCTGGAGCAGGGATAATTTGAGGGAGATAGAAAAGGGATGGATTATTAAGGGTGAAACCATAGAAGAAATTGCCCCAAAGATATTCGTTGCCCCAGAGGTATTAAAAGAGACTATTGAAAGATACAACGAGTTCTGCAAAACAGGCAAGGATAAGGATTTTAACAGGCCAAAAGAGGATCTTCGAGCCCTTAAACCTCCACTTTATGCAATTGAGCTCTGGCCTGCCCTTATAAATACACAGGGAGGGCCTCGAAGGGATAAAGAATCGAGGGTGCTTGACCCGGATGGTAAACCCATTCCAAGACTCTACGCCGCAGGTGAGCTTGGTTCAATATGGGGTTTTCTCTATCAAGGGGCCTGCAATATAAGTGAAGCCATTGTTTTTGGTCAAATAGCTGGGAAGAACGGAGCATCAGAGCCCCCCTGGTCTTAAAAATAAAGTTGTTATGAATTTAGAGATTGCTTCAAAAAATTTTTTAATAGATGCCCCTCAGGAAAGGATATGGCGGCTCATAGGAAAGGTCATCTTCCAGAGCCTCTCTGGTATGGAAGAGGTTGAAATATTGGATGAAAGAAATTTTCGTGCCATTTTGAGAGAAAAGATTCTATTCTGGAAGATGAATATGAGATTAAAAGGTGAGATTACAGAGATAACTCCACCTGAATGCCTTACTGCAAACCTGCTTATTGAAGGCATGGGTGGTATTTTCAAGATTAATCAAAAGGTCACAATCAAGATGAGCCCCAGAGAGGATGGAAAAACCTCTCTTGAGTGTAGATCAATAGCTGAAGATGCGGGGATTATAATACGCTTGTTATTTTTTAGAAAGGCTCAAAGTATTGCCAAATCTGTATTCGAAACTATAGAGAGCCGCTTAAGGGATTTAGCCTGAGATTTTCATTATATTGAGGTTGAGGAAAATGGATGTTCATGATTGGAATATCGGTTATATTGTTAGAAAGAGGGGTATTCTTACCCCAAATAAAAATGCCCTATTTTATGAAGACAGACCAATCACATATTTGAGATTGAACGAAGGGAGTAATCGATTTGCCCATCTTCTCAAGGAGAAGGGAATTCGAAAAGGTGATAGAATCTCGGTTTTACTTAGAGACTGTCCTGAATTTATTGAAATCTTCTTTGCCTCTGCAAAGTTAGGAATCATCTTTGTTCCATTAAACTTTCGTCTTGTTGGACCAGAATTAGAGTATCAGCTAAATAATTCAGGTGCAAGGCTCCTCGTATTTCACGATATTTTTACAGGAAATATTGAACAGATATATTCAAGGATAAATGTAGAAAGGGATAAATTTATCTATCTAAAAAGTAATAATAATGATGTTCCTGAATGCCCCGGATGGGCAGAGGACTATTATGAGCTTATTAAAAATTTTCCAAGCAATGAGCCAGAGGTTAAGGAGAATATCGATAAGGATGATCCCCTTTCAATCCTTTATACATCGGGTACTACAGGGACTCCAAAAGGGGCAGTCCTTTCACATCTACAGACCTATTTTAAGTGTTTTCAGGTGATTAACTATTTTGATATGAGGGCTGATGATGTGTTTCTATCCCATCTCCCCCTCTGCCATTCAGCAGGTCTCTTTATCAATGCCATTCCAACATTTTGCCGTGGCGCTACACTTATACTCAGGCAGAGATTTGATCCTGAAAGGTTTGCTGAAGATATTGAAAGGTATAGGGCAACGATAGTGATTGCATTCAATACTGCGTGGAAGGCAATACTGCAGACAAAGAAGCTGGATCAGGTTGATTTAAGCAGTATTCGTATTGCAATGGGGGGAGGTGAAAGGACACCAAGGAGTCTGTTTGAGGAATTGATGTCAAAGGGTATTTATATTCAATTAGCCCTGGGGCAGACAGAAAATTCATTTATGCTTGTTCTTCCAAAGGAGGATGTTAAAAGAAAGATGGGCTCTATAGGGTTGCCAGGTTTTTTTACGGATGTTTGGATTGTTGATGAAAAAGGCAGGGAGCTTCCTCCATATGAGATTGGGGAGATAGTTGCACGAGGTCCAACAGTAATGAGTGGTTACTGGAACATGCCTGAAGAGACTGAAAGGGTTATTGTTAATGGGGTTCTCCATACCGGTGATCTGGGTTACAGAGATGAAGAAGGTTATTTCTATATGGTTGATAGGGCAAAGGATATGTACCGAAGTGGAGGAGAAAATGTTTACCCTGCTGAGATAGAAAAGATACTGGCAAATCATCCGAAGATTTCTAATGTTGCTATTATTGGAGTTTCAGATGAAAAGTGGGGAGAGACAGGTATGGCTTTCATTTTGGCCAGGGATGGAGAGGATTTGACCAGAGAGGAGGTTATTGAATTTTTGCAGGGAAAGATAGCCAGATTTAAATTTCCAAAATATATCGAATTTGTCAAAGAGCTCCCTATGACTACAAGTGGAAGGATAAAGAAGGTTGAGTTGAAGGAAAGGTATAAAGATTTAATTTTGAATCTTACCAAAAAATGATAGTGCGGAGGGGCTTAAAATGAGCCAGGATTTAGATAAAATAGAGAAGGCAAAAAGGGATTGGGAAGAGAAATATGTGGGGTCTGCCTTAAAGAGATTTAAACTAAAAGAGAATCCCACCCGTTTTTATACACCACTTGATATTCCAGATTTTGATTTTCTTGAAAAGGTTGGATTTCCGGGGCAATACCCATTTACTTCCGGGACATATCCCTTTTTACCCTATCAGGCAGGTTTAAAGGGGGCAGGCTTCATTCCCCAGGCTCGTGAGCTGGTGAGGGCTGGAAGGTATTCAGGTTATGGAACAGCAGAGGATTATAGAGATTATCAGAATTATATGCAATCCCTGGGAGCAAGGACAGGGCCCAATATTGCCTTTGATCTGCCAACACAGTTAGGTTATGATTCTGACTCCCCAATGGCAGAAGGGGAGGTAGGAAGGGTTGGAGTTGCAGTAGATACATTAAGAGATTTCGAAGTGATATATGAGGCTTTTACAGGGGAATTGGAGATTGATAGGATTGCATCCAATTTCACTATTAATGCCCCTGCAAATATAATAATAGCAATGTATGTTGTTCTGGCTGAAAAAAGAGGAATTCCTCTTGAGAAATTGAGGGCAACACCTCAGAATGATATCCTTAAGGAATTTGTAGCGAGGGGGGCATATATATTCCCACCACAACCATCCATGAGGATGTTCCGGGACAGTCTTTTATTTATCAACAAATACTTACCAGAAATGAATATTACAAGTATTGGAGGATACCATATAAGGGAGGCAGGGGCTACAAGGGAGCAGGATCTGGCCTTCAGTATGGCCATTGGTGCTTCATATTTAGAAGAGGGGATAAACGCAGGTCTGGATATAGATTCATTTGCCCCACAATTTACATTCAATGTTTTCGGTGGATCAATGGAATTTTATAATGAAGTGGCCTTCCAGAGGGCTGCCAGAAGGATGTGGGCAAAGATACTTAAAGAGAGATTTGGTGCAAAGAACCCACGCTCCATGCTTCTCAGACAGTCCCAAACAGCCCATATCGGATGTTCTGCAACAACACTTCAGCGTCCACTTAACAACCTGATCAGGAGTGTTGTTGGAGGGATGGCCGGAGCAATGTCAGGTGGGCCTCCGGTTGTATGGCCACCTTATGATGAACCAATGGGATTGGGCTGGAGTCTTGAGGCAATTCAACTTACAGAAGATGCTCAGAGGATCCTCCAGTACGAGGCGAAGATATGTGATGTAATAGATCCATTTGCCGGGTCTTATTTTATGGAGTCATTAACTGATAAGATAGAAGAGGATTGCTGGAGAGAATTTGAAAAGATCCATTCAATGGGGGGAGCCGTAGTTGCAATTGAGAATGGGTATATGCAGAGACAGGTTGCCCAGGCCTCTTACGAACGTCAGAAGAGAATTGAGAATGGAGAGGAGTTGATTGTTGGGGTCAATTGCTTTACAGGAGAACATGAGCTGGAGGTCAAAACGACAAGACTTGTTCCGCATCCATACGACCCAAAAAGGATGGAGGAGGCAGAAAGTAAACAGATAGCCAATCTGAAAGAGGTTAAGAGGGTCAGGGATAATCGAACTGTGCTTCGCCTCCTAAAAGAACTAAAGGATGCTGCAAAAAAGGAGGATGAGAATCTATTACCGAAGTTGATTGAATGTGTCAGGGCTTATGCAACCATCCAGGAGATGTGTGATGTTCTAAGAGATGTATTTGGAACATATGAGGAGACTTCCCTTTGAAGATTTTTAGATTCTCTATTAAGAAAAGATAATCAGATGGAAACAACAAGGAAATTAGCTGAATTATCGACGAGAATTAATTATGACGATTTTCCCGAAGAGGCCATCTCTAAGGCCAAAGAGTGCATTCTGGATACCCTCGGTTGTATCCTTGGAGGGTGTAAAGAATCAGAGGCCAATTTGATGCTAAGATACATTGACGAAATCGGGGGAAGGCCTGAAGCTACGATAATTGGTTTTGGGAAAAAGACAGATGCACCAAACGCAGCCCTGGTAAACGGAACCATCGGTCATGCACTGGATTTCGATGATACACACCATTCATTGATGGGTCATCCCTCTGTTGTCATTCTCCCGGCAGTTCTCGCAGTTGGTGAGAAGGCTGGAAGCTCTGGTAAGGAATTCCTCGAGGCCTTTATCACAGGTTATGAGGTTTCGTGTAAGGTGGGAAGGGGAGTTAATCCCCAACTTTATAAGAATGGATGGCATGCAACAAGTGTAATAGGAATATTGGGAGCAGCTGTGGGTGCTGGTAGGCTCCTTCATCTTAATGCTGATCAAATGGCCTCTCTTATAGGAATTTCTGCCTCCCAGTCTTCAGGTTTGAGAGAAAATTTCGGGACAATGACAAAACCATTCCATGCTGGCAGGGCTTCACAGAGCGCTGTAATTTCTTCTATTCTTGTAAAGAATGGTTTTACAGCATCTAAAAGTATACTTGAAGCAAAAAATGGTTTCTGCACTGTCTTCTCCGGTAAGTACGACCTCAATAGAATAATAAAAGATTTTGCCAACCCTTTCGATATCGTCTCCCCGGGTGTCCATCTAAAACCGTATCCTTCATGTCTTGAAACCCACTCAATTATAGAAGCAACTTTGTTTATTTCAGAATCATACAATATTGAGGTTGATGATGTGAAATCTGTGGATTGTGAAATAGCTCCACTGGCCTTCGATATCTTGATCCATTCAAATCCAGATACCGGCCTTGAAGGAAAATTTAGTGCACAATATGCTATAGCAACAACGCTAATCCACAAAAAGGCCTCCTTAGAACAATTTACAGATGAGGCAGTTCAGGATCCTAAGGTAAAAGAGGTACTGAAAAAGATTAAGGTATCTATTAACCCCGAGTTTGAAAAAAGCCCACAGACAGCCGTTGTTACGGTTTATTTAAAAGACGGAAGAGTATATTCAAAAAGAATAGACATCACACTCGGACATCCTGAAAGGCCAATGTCTTTAGAGCAGATCAAAGTGAAATATATAAGCTGTGCGGAGGGAATGATTGACAGGGAGAGTGTTGAAAAATCAATCGATATGATTTTAAATATTGAAAGATTGAAAGACATCAGGGAAATGATCCAGTTGGTTGCAAAAGGATAGTAAATGAAAAATCGACTCCTTCAGATTACTGGTTCAAAATATCCTGTCTTATTAGGCCCCATGCGCCTTATAAGTCTGGGTGAGATGGCTGCAATGGTTTCCAATAGTGGAGGATTCGGACAGATTGCCTCCTCGGGATTGACATCGGAGCGTTTACGAAGTGAAATTAGAAAGGCAAAGGAGCTCTCCAGATTTCCCGTAGGAGTGAATATCCCCATTTATAGACCAAATTCTGCTGAAGCCCTTGAAATAGCTATTGAGGAAGGTATTCAAACGATTACGACATCTGCAGGCGATCCAAATAAATTTATTAAGACCATTAAAAGTGCAGGTATTAAGGTGTTACATAAATGTCCAACTGTAGAGATGGCCCTTAGGGCTCAGGATGCTGGAGTTGATGGGGTGATTGCATCCGGAATGGAGGCAGGAGGACATGTGAGCAGGGAGGAGATCTCCACTCTTGTTTTAATCCCTCAGATGGTTGATGCACTTGAAATCCCTGTAGTAGCGGCAGGAGGGGTGGGTGATGCGAGGGGTTTTATTGCCGCTATTTCACTCGGTGCAGAAGGTGTTGAGATGGGCACTCGATTTTTGGCAACCCTGGAATGTCATATTCCTGAATTCTATAAGCAAAATATTCTGACGGCGAAATGCAATGGAACCATGATTGTTACAAGGAATGCACTTCCAGCACGGGTTCTCAGAAGTGAAGGGGCCGAGAAGATAAAAGCAATAGAAGAGAAGGGGGCGACTAAAGAGGAACTAAGCGCTTTATCCGACAGGATGTACTGTAACGAGGATATTCATAATTCCCTGATGCCAGCAGGTCAGATTTCCGGGATGATTAAGGAGATATTGCCTATCGGAGAGGTTATTCAAGGAATCATGCGTGAGGCTCGTGAATATTTAAAAATGATTTCTGAATCTTTTATGGTGGAGGTATAAATGGAGTGGAAATATATATTGCTTGAGAGAGAGGGGATGATTGCAAAGGTTATCTTGAACAGGCCAGATAAAATGAATGCATTCTGTGAAAATATGCGGGAGGAACTCCTTGAGGCCCTTCAGGTTGTTTCAGAAGATAGGGGAATACGGGTAATTATTATTACAGGTGCGGGTAAGGCATTTTGTGTTGGTGGAGATGTAAATGAGCTTCTAAACGGG
>JBBITW010000012.1:0-27304 GCA_037440525.1 Deltaproteobacteria bacterium | reverse complement strand
AAGGTAACACCTGCTGAAGCCACAAGCGAAAGATATACCATGAATAAGATTGTGCTCTTAATCAATTCGGTTGAAAAGCCAGTGATTGCTTCAGTAAACGGGGTCGCAGCTGGAGGTGGTTGCAATCTTGCTCTCGCATGTGATATACGAATTGCAAGTGATAGAGCCCGTTTCAGTGAAGTTTTTGTAAAAAGAGGGGTTCATCCTGATTGGGGTGGAATATATTTTTTACCGAGGTTGGTTGGATATTCAAAGGCTGCAGAGTTGATCTTTACTGGAGATATCATAGATGCCCAGGAGGCACTGCGAATTGGAATGATTAATAAGGTGGTTTCGCATGATGAGCTGAGTATGGCAACAAAGGAGCTTGCCATGAAGATAGCAAAAAATGCACCAATTCCAATATCACTGGCAAAGAGGGGATTACAGAATTTCTATAAAATGGACCTCCCGCAGGCTGTTGATTATGAAGCCTTTGCTATAAGTATCTGCAAAAATAGTGAGGATCAAAAAGAGGGATTTAAATCATTTTTGGAGAAACGTGAACCAAATTTTGTTGGTAGATAAAAAACTAAGAAAGGGGGATATAAATTATGAGAAGAATCCATCCAAGAATCATTATTTTTGTTTTATTTTTTATCTTTTTTTCAATTTACACCATCGGGATTGAAAATTCCGGTCTCAGGGCAGAGGAGATTACCCTCCGTCTCTCATCCAATATGCCAGTTAATCACTATTATGTCCAGGGATTAAAAAACTTTGCAAATTCTGTTAATGAAAAGACAAAGGGTAAGGTGAAGATTGAGGTATTTCCTGCCGGCCAGCTTTTCAGTGATAAAGACCTGCTTCGAGCACTTCCTGCAGGTGCTGTTGATATGGGACAGGTCTTCTGCCCTCAATGGACAGGTATCATTCCACTCTGGATATTCTGGGATTTACCACTATATTTCACAGAGCGTGCCCATCGCTATCGGCTTGTCGATTCTGAGATTGGAGAGATCATGAAGAGGGAACCTATTGAGAAGGATGCAGGATTTTCAGTCCTCTTCTGGATGGAGTATGGATGGGCAGGTTTTGCATCAAAAATGCCTCTGAGGACACTCGAAGACTTTAAGGGCAAAAGGATTAGGGGTGTCGGGGAAATCATATTGGAAGGGATAAAGGCACTCGGTGCATCACCTGTATTTCTCGGTGGGGCAGAGGTATACATGGCTTTGCAGAGGGGAACCATAGATGGGGCAAATTCGGGAATAAGCTCGTTCTGGGAAAGAAAATATTATGAGGTGACAAAATATATCTCATGTCCTGATTTTACATATGGCATGGCTGTTGTGCTTATGAATAAAAAGAAGTGGGATTCACTCCCTGAATATGCAAAAAAGGCCATATCCGAGGCCTCTGAAGAGGCAAAGCTATGGATAAGGAAAGAAGGCGAAAGGGTAGATACTGAATCGCTTTCCAATCTCAAAGCTAAAGGGATGGATATTTATGACCCTCCTGAAAATGAGAAGAGGAGATGGAGAGAAGCCTGCAAAACTCTCCAAAATTATTATATAAAGAAGGCTGGAGATAGGGGAAAGGTAATTCTTGAAAAGGCAGAGAAAATGCGCTGATTTCTACATGCCCAGGCCATTGCTGGTGATTCGTAATTAAAATATAAAGAGATTTAATACTGAGGTCTCTGAGAAAGTATTTAAAACGAGTCTTATAGACTGGGGAGGTGGGATGGAGAGGCATTTGAAGGCTTTGAAACCCTACCTCCCCAGGCATTACAGGACTTTTTCGGAGATCTCATATCGGAGGAGATTATGGGCCCTGAAAGAAAGATTCGTGTTCTAATTGCAAAGCCTGGTCTTGATGGCCATAGTCGAGGAGCAAAGGTCGTCGCTTATGGGTTAAGAGATGCTGGATTCGAGGTAATTTATACAGGGTTACATCAGACTCCTGGGCAGATTGTTAATACTGCCATCCAGGAGGATGTTGATGTAATTGGTCTTAGTATTCTTTCAGGTGCCCATTTAAACTTGACAAAGAGAGTGCTTGATGGGCTGAGAGAGAAAGGGGCAGGGGATAAGATGGTAATTGTTGGTGGAATTATTCCACCTGATGATATTGTAAAACTTAAGGAGATGGGTGTAGCAGAGGTTTTTATTTCCGGTACATCAATAAAAGAAATCTCTAAATATATAAGAGATAAACTCAGTAAAGATCAAAAATGAGCGGTTCTAATCCGCATGAAGCAGATCTGCCTCTGGCTGAATCGGCATTTTCTACCTGCCCAAGGCGTGGAGGATATCCATTGGTCCATTGATTCCTCAAATTGCCTGGTGATTGAAGATTTTTTAATATATCTAAAGGAGGATAGGAATGGATTTTGAGTTCACTGAAGAGGAGATTATGTTTAAAAATCTTGCAAGGGAATTTGGTCAAAGAGAAGTTCTTCCTACAGTTCAGGAGAGAGATCGGAATGAAAAATTTCCATCAGAGATTATAAAAAAATTGTCTTCTATTGGGCTTATGGGTATAAAGATCCCGAAGGACTATGGAGGATTGGGTTTGAACTGGATGACACTTGGACTTGTTACAGAACAGCTCTCTTACTTCGATTTTAATGTTGGGATGGCCCTTTTTGCCCAGACATCCCTTCAGGCAATGCCAATCCTTGACTGGGGGGATGAGTCTCAGAAAAGAAAGTATCTACCTGGTATTGTAAAAGGTGAGATTATAGGGGCTCATGCAGTGGTGGAGCCAGGTGCTGGGAGTGATCCCACAGGTATCGAGACCAAGGCGATTAAAGATGGTGATGGATGGATACTCAATGGAAATAAAACATGGATAAGCAATGCCACAGTAGCTGATTTTACAATTGTAATTGCCCAGACAGGTAAAGATAGGGATCCTAAGGGACTTACAGCTTTTATAGTGGATAAAGGAAATACAGGATTCTCAGCAAAGAAGCTTGAGCATAAGTTGGGTCTTCGTTCTTCAGATACTGGACAGTTGTTTTTCCGCGATTGTAGGATTCCAGACTCCAACAGGCTTGGTGGAATTGGTATGGGACTAAGGGTATCACTTGGAGGGATTGAACATACCCGTTTTGGGATAGCAATATCAGCAGTAGGAGTTTTACAGGCCTGTATAGATACCTGTGTCAAGTATTGTCAGCAGAGATATCAATTTGGAAAACCAATTGCAAGTTTTCAGCTTGTTCAGGAGAAGATTGCGGAAATGGTGGTTGACTGTGAGGCCGCAAGATGGCTGGCTTATCGTCTTGCATATCTTAAGGATAAAGGAATTCCCCACTCACGCGAGACCTCTATAACTAAATATTTTTGCGCAGAGGCCGCTGTTCGTGCTTCCAAAACAGGGATAGAACTTCACGGGGCATATGGATATAGTGACGATTTTCCAGTTGAGAGATTCTACCGTGATATGATTTCAAACCTGCTCGTTGGAGGAACCTCAAATATCCAGAAACTTATAATTGGAAACTTCACAACAGGTATAAAGGCATTCTCATAATATAAGGAGAATATTAATCGGAGCGATTAAATCTTACAATTATCCCCCTCACCCAATGCCTAGAGAGAGGGTTAGTAGGTGAGGGGATTAATAAGCCACTCGGAAAAAAACTTAATCCAGAAATTAAGATGAATGCTTAGGCAGTGATTATTAATAATTGCTCAATTTAGGTATATGGTGGGTGTGGTGATAAAAATCCTCGATCAGATCTCTGGTGAGATTAATAGAATTGCTGGCATCTTGAGTGGAATTTTTATTTTGATCATAGGATTTATTGTCACCTATGAAGTTATCATGCGCTATATATTTAATGCCCCGACCAATTGGGTTTTGGAGACGAGCATTTATTTAAACATAGGCTGTGTATTTTTGGCTGTGGGTATTACACTTCGGGATAATATGCATATTTTTGTTGATACTTTGATTTCTCGTTTTTCTAATCGCAATCAGATGATTTTACAGCTCATAGGTCTTTTACTCGGTTTTATTTTCTGTTTTATTTTATCATACAAGGGATTACAGATGGCATTAAATTCATACAGGATCCACGAAGTCTCCCCCACACCACTTCACGTTCCTCTTTTTCTTCCTTACAGTTTCATTCCCTTAGGAATGGGCATTCTTCACCTTGAGTTTATAGTTCAGATTTTCAAAAAGATTTTATCACTTAAAAACACAGAGTGGGAAATGGAAGGCAACTGGATAAGGAGAAACCTGCCTCCCACTGCCTTTATAATTCTTATAATCTTTTTTGGGTTGTTATTTCTTTCAAAGGGCTTAACACCAGTAGCAATGGTCTCTATGCTATTCATCTTAATCTTCAGCGGAATGCCCATTGCCTTTGCTTTGGGATTGATAGGCCTCATGGGTTTTTATTTTACCCTCGGTGGAGGGCCAATGCTTATGCAGGTTCCTATAACAACCTTTAAAATACTTGATGATTTTGTCGTTGTTGCCCTCCCATTATTCATAATGCTATCAACCGTTCTCAATATAGGGGAGATTGGTTCAAGACTCTTTGAGACCGCAAGTAAATGGGCAAGACATCTTCCCGGAGGCCTGGGAGTAGCAACAATCCTTGCATGTGCGGTTTTTGCAGCCATTACAGGTTCATCTTCTGCTACAGTTGCTACCATTGGTCTGGTGGCCATACCTGAGATGTTAAAGAGAAGCTACGATAGGAGTTTTGTTTACGGAACAGTAGCCATTGGAGGAGTTTTGGGTCCCTTGATTCCTCCGAGCATATTCATGATTCTGATTGGAATGATAACAGGGGATTCTATCGGAAAACTTTTTATGGCAGGCATGCTTCCTGGAATTGTCCTCTCAATTATTTTCAGTATATATGTAATTATTCGTTCATGGATGGCGAGAGATATTGTTGTTATTGAGCCAGCAACATGGAGAGAACGTTTTTCATCTATTAAGAGTTCATTTTTTGGGCTTCTTGCACCAATAATCATTCTCGGAGGTATATATAGTGGCATTTTTACACCTACGGAAGCGGCAGGTATTGGTCTGGTATACAGCCTGATTATCTGTTCAATCATATATCGGACACTCTCATTTAAAAAAATTTTACATATTGTTATGGATGGAGCAAAGCTTAATGCTTCGCTTGCATTTATTGTTGCAGGGGCATTGGTATTCGGTCAGATTGTAACACTTCTCCATATCCCTGAGAGGCTTTGTGGATTTCTTGCAAACCTTCCAATCTCTCCGATGGCAATCCTCTTATTAACATTAATTTTTATTATAATTCTCGGGGCATTAATGGATGAGATTTCTATCCTTCTTATTACCTATCCCATACTCTATTATATCTTTGTGATAAATTTTAAATTTGATTCTATATGGTTCGCTCTAATCTTTGTGGTTACACTGGAGGTTGGCCTTGTCGCCCCTCCTGTGGGGATAAACCTCTTTGTTGTTCAGGGGATAGATCGAAGTGCAAGGTTCTCAGAGGTAGTAAAGGGAGTATTACCTTTTGTGATTTTAATGATCGCCTCAATTATTCTCTTCATTTATTTCAAACCACTTGCTACCTATCTTCCAGGCCTGATAGGATAGATGGTAAAGAATTAATCTTCTTAAAACTCTTTTATATCTTCAAAATGCCATTATCAAGGATTATATCTCCATCAAGACGAAGTGTTGCCCAGGTGGTTAATAGATCCAGGTGGGTATCTGTTGAAGAATTTCCACCTATATGGTCGTTTCTGCCAAGTCCAATATGGATATGACCTCCAACTGCCATATCCATCCTCGATCCCCTCAATTTTTTTGTTATCATGAAGTTACTATTAACTCCTAACTCACTTAATGTTTTTGCCTGATCTTCCAATTTTTCAAGTAGTGCTTCCAATCTCCTGGCATCTCTTCCTCCTGATATCTTAACTATTTTACCCCTCTCAAACCTTATTTCAAAGGGCTCCTCAACCATGGTTTCAAGGTCTTCAACTCCTATCATTGCTCCATCCACAATTAAAACACCTTCTGCCGAATCCTCAAGGGGAGGACATGCTGCTTCAGCATATCCAGGAACACCAAAAAAAGTCCCTTTCTCGCCAAACGGGACAAGACCAACTGCCTTTCTCCCTTTTAAGGACATCAATATATCTGTCCCTGATTTTGTGGTTAGGTGCGCACTATCGGCAAATGTAAGTCTTCTCACAATCTCCTCAGTATCTTTACGAACCTTTAAAAGGTCTTCTTTTGTGAGGTGAAAGCCAATCAAGAATTCCTTTGTTACCTCACCCATAAGTGCAACCTTTGTACCTGCTGCGCAGGCCCTCTTTCTTGCAGAGGTATGAACAAGGCTTCCAAATGTCATTATGACGACAGTATCAGCCTTCTCCATTGCCACTGCCACTGGTTCGGGTGGTTCCTGATGGTGGTGTTTTCTGGGTGAGATCATTACAACCGCCACATTGGCACCGCGGGCTTCACATTCTGCAGCAATGAGATTAAGTATTTCCAAATTCTCTTCCCTGTCTGCTATACAGAGCACATTCTCTCCTGGTGAAACTTCAAGACACACATCGGTAATTAAACGGACAGGGTTAATCAGTTCCAATGGATGCATAAATATCCTCCTCTGTTTTAATAATTAAGTTTAACCATCAAATTAATATGAAAGTCTTTCTATTGTCAAGATTTCAAAATGAGAGCTCTGGAGAAGTCCTGAAATGACTGGGGAGGTAGGGTTCCAAACCCTTCTAAGGCGGACATTAAGAAGATAAGTTGCTAACAATCGTTGAATGCCGCCTGATTTATTGGACTGCCCTAATGAGAGAAAATACCCGTAAAGCCTGAGAGCATTATCTGCCTGATGAACCTCCAGTCTTCATGATTTTTAGATAGGTATTTAAGACCTGAATGCCACTATATTTATAAGATTTTTGCTTGAAAATGAAGTTCCTGCTTCTTATAATTTATAACTACTATCTGGTCTGATATGATTGAAGGACAGACTTGTCAATGAGAACTGGGAATTTATGTTAATAGAATTCAGCCAACATTCACTATTAAAAATTGAGATATTGAAGTCTCACGGCGTTGATGTATCAAAAGATATTATTGAGGATATTGTCAGGAATCCTGATAAAATAGAAGTAGGCTATAAGGAAAGGCTGATAGCCCAAAAGGGATTTGACGAGGCGCATGTTCTTAGGGTTGTTTATGAAGAATTTCCAGATAAAAAATATGTTGTAATCGTTTATCCGGGAAGGAGGTCACGATATGAGAAAGATTAAATACAGCAAAGATGTTGATGCCCTTCTTATTGAACTCTCAGATAGAAAAATAGACTATGCCGAGGAAGAAGGTCAAATGATTATCCATTTTTCAAAAGATGGAGAGCCGGTTCTTCTTGAAATACTGGATGCAAAAGACTTCTTGCTCAATTCCCTCTTCAGTCTTGTAAAAGAAAAAGAAGTCGCAATACCTTAAAAATAAATAAGAAACATGCAACAAGTCATTCAAGGCGATGGCTGATAGCCACGCCTTAATTTTGTCGTTAAGAGGCAAAAATGGAAATGAATCAACCACAAAGTCCATTGCGTCAAAGTTGTGGAATGCCAATCAGAAATCCAGAAGATTTTGGAACATACACCAATGGAGTAGGGGTAAATGATTATTGTAAGCATTGTTTTCAAGAAGGACAATTTACTAAGCCACCCATTACTATGGAGCAGATTTAAAGGAGGAAGAGAGAATGGATATTGTTGTATGTGTGAAACAGATTATGGATCCAGAGATACCACCAAGCAAATTCAAAATCGATTCTGAAGCAAAGCGAATCATAACACCTGAAGGCATTTCATACGTCATAAATCCTTTTGATGAGAAGGCAGTTGAGCTTGCATTGAGGATAAAAGAGAAGTATGGAGGAAAGATAATGGTTATTTCCCTCGGAGGTAATGGTGCAGTAAATGTGGTGAAACATGCTATCTCCATGGGGGCAGACGATGGGGTTATCCTCTCCGATCCTACATTTGAGGGCTCTGATAGTTTTGGTGTTGCCTATATATTGACCAAAACCATAGAGAAGATAGGTAAATACGACCTGATAATATGCGGTAGACAATCGGCTGATTGGGATGAAGGGCTTGTTGGATCAATAATTGCTGAAAACCTTTCACTTCCTATTGTAACACTGGCAGTTTCTGTAGATGTTGTTGGAAGTGAGATAAAGATAAAACGCGCTACACTTGATGGTTACCAAGTTTTTTCAGCCACCTTACCAGCCCTGATAACAGTGGGACAGGAGGTGGGTCGAGCACGTTTACCATCAGGATGGGGAATAATTTCAGCATCGAGAAAGAAGTTACCACTGTGGAATTTAAATGATATTAACGGAGATAATTCAAAATTTGGACACAATGTGGTGAGGCGTAAGATATTAAAGCTTTCTCTTCCAGATAGGGAGAGAAGATGCGAGATGATAGAGGGAGAGACCCCATCCGAAGGAGCAATTAAACTGGCTGAAAGGCTGAGGGAAGCTGGAGTTATATAGAGAATATGGAGGTATGTATATATGGCAATCAATGAAGGATTACTCATATTTGGTGAAATTGTGGATGGAGAGATTGTGACTTCCACAAAAGAGCTTCTAAATTTAGGAAGGAGACTGGGTAACTTACTGGGTCAGAAAGTAAATGCTTTGCTGATTGGTAAAGATATCGAGGAGAAGGCTAATGAATTAATAAAACTCGGGGCAGATAATGTATATATTGTGAATGGCACTCAATTCACTAATCCTTCACCCGACCTATACTTAGCCATAATAACAGAAGTCTGTAAAGAATTGGAATCCCGTATTATATTATTAAGTAACACAGATATGGGACGCGACGTTGCTCCAAGACTCAGCGTAAGATTAAATGGTGTAGTAACGCTTGACTGCACCGATTTATATATTCATGAAGAGACAAAGAGACTGGTTCAGGTAAAGCCCGTCTATGGTGGAAACGCAATAGCCCACTGGGTATCTGAATTAGGGGTTCCTCAAATAATTACAATAAGACCGAGATCTGTGATGCCTTCAACTCCTGATCAATCAAGGAAAGGTGATATAATAAAACTGAATATTTCAATTGGTCAATCCATGATTAAGGCAAAACTGATTGAGACGGTAAAGGAAGATATCAGAGGCGTAAAACTTGAGGATGCAAAGGTAATTGTTGGAGGAGGTGGAGGTATTGGTGGAGTTGAAGGTTTTAAATTACTTGAGGAACTGGCAAAGGTCCTCAGAGGAGCAGTGGGGGTATCGAGGGTTCCGTGTGATGAGGGCTGGATGCCACTTAGCCTCGAAATTGGCCAGACAGGCCATATTGTTACACCAAATCTTTATATAGCTATAGGTATTTCAGGGGCTCCGCAACATATGGTTGGTTGTGCGGGTTCAAAATATATTGTGGCAATTAATCGTGATCCGGAAGCCCAGATATTTAAGGAGGTGAACTACGGTCTCGTAGGAGATTACCGTGAAATCCTCCCGGCCTTTATAGAGAAATGTAGGGAACTGGTTAAATAGATATCACTTTAAATAAACATTTCGATCATTTTCTATTATGAAAAAGAGAGAACCCGAGCAATTCTTTAATGTAATCCTCAGTAGCATTGCTGATGGAGTTTTTACTACAGATAATGACGGCAGGATCACATTTATGAATAAAGCAGCCGAGGAGATTACAGGGTTTTCAAGTAAAGAGGCTATTGGGCATTACTGTTTCGATATTTTCAGGGCAGATATCTGTCAATCGAGATGTGCCCTTAAGGAGACCCTCAGGACAAAAAAAGAGATCATCAATCTCCCGGCTACAATTTTAAAAAAGGGTGGTCAGAAAGTTCCCATCAGTATCAGCACGGCGGTATTAAAGAATGAAAAAGGTCAGATCATTGGAGGAGTGGAGACCTTTAGAGATCTTTCTACAATTGAAGAACTTAAAAAGGAACTTTCCCAGAAATATACACTCGGTGATATTATCAGTAAAAACCATTTAATCCATGATATTTTCAATGTCCTTCCGAATATTGCCGAAAGTGATAGCACAGTTTTGATTCAGGGAGCCAGTGGCACTGGCAAAGAGCTTTTTGCAAAAGCGATTCATAATCTCAGCCGGAGAAAAGAAAAACCCTTTATAAAAGTGAATTGCGGTGCCCTTCCAGATACACTCCTTGAATCGGAGTTATTCGGATATGTGAAAGGGGCATTTACTGATGCCAAGAAAGACAAGTTAGGTAGATTTGCTCTTGCCAATGGAGGAACTATTTTCCTTGATGAAGTGGGAGATATGTCACCTTCACTTCAGGTGAAATTGCTCCGGGTGCTTCAGGAGAAAGAATACGAACCCTTAGGGGCAACGAGTCCAAAAAAGACAGACGTTCGAATTATTGCAGCAACAAATAAAGATCTTTCAAGATTGGTTAATGAAGGCAAATTCCGGGATGATCTATTTTATCGTCTCAATGTGGTAAAGATTGAGCTTCCGCCATTGAGTGAGAGAAGAGAGGATATACCATTATTAATTGAGGCGTTTATCAATAAATTTAATGCAAAAATGGGAAAGCAGATTACAGGATTATCAGATCAGGCTTCACGCATACTCTTAAAGTATGATTATCCAGGAAATGTGAGAGAACTTGAGAACATCATTGAACACGCCTTCGTTCTTTGCAAAGGCAATATAATTGAGGTAGATTGTCTACCTAAGGAGATTATGGGAAATCAAGAGAAGGAATCCATAGATAAACCCATATCAGTGGAGAAACCTTTTGAGAGAGCAGAGGCAGAAGTTATCGAAAGAACACTAAGGAAATATGACGGGAATCGTATCAAAACGGCCAGGGAATTGGGCATTGAGCGTACAACCCTCTGGAGAAAACTTAAGAAGTATGGCCTCCTTTGATCTTATTATTAGGATTAGTTACTGGGCCTGGTTATTTAAGGTCTAAACGTTTTACATGAATTAAGCGATGACCCTTTTTTTCCACAGGTTCCATCTCAACAAAAATGAGTTCAGTAAATATGGGACAAAATCCTTCGATTTGAACTTGAACCGACCCGCAGACTATTCCCTGAACTATTTGTTGAGTAGCAATTTCAAGCTCTAAGCTTCCGATTTCTTTCATATCTGCAAGACGTTGGCGCCAGGTAGCCGGAATGACAAGATGTGATGTGCCGGTATCAACCAGGGCATCACATCTTATTTTTTTCTCTGGATCTAATATATTTTGTATTTCAACTGAGGCAACTATTCTTCCCATTTAATTCCTCAACACTCTCTGAACAAATATAAGATATTAATGGTAGTATAAAATAAATGACATCTTAATTCGGTTTCGGCAAGCCACAAGGGCTTGCCCTACGAGAAATTAAATGAATAACAAACGTAGGGCAAGGGCTTTAGTTTTTAATACTTTTTCGGAGACCTAAAGATGAAAATGAGGGAAAAGTTTATTTTTTAAATTAAGTATCAAAAATGCAACTTAATGAATGAGACATCCGTTTTATTTTTGCAACAAGAAGCTTCTTTTCCAAACATTATTAAAAATCAAAATTATTGTAACCTATCAATATTACAATAATTTTTCGTTTTTCAATATAATGGTATATTTTTTGCTCTTTATCCATTGTATGAAGATTGCGATACCGATTTTCGGGAATCGAGTTTCGCCAAGGTTTGATGTCTGTCCAGAAGTTTGGGTCATCGAACTGCGAAATGGAAAAGTTGCAAATGAGGAGAAGTTATCTATGGAGAGTTTCACTCTCCAGCAGAGAATTGATCATCTAACCTCGATGGGTGTGAATAAACTCATATGCGGAGGAATTGATAATTTCTGTATCGATCATCTCGGAGTAAGAGGGATTGAGGTTATTCATAATGTTTCGGGTGAGGCAGGAGAAGCGCTCAATCTTTTTTTAAAAGGAAATCTTAGGCCAGGTTTTTACTGTGAGAGAAGGAGAGGAGGAAGTATCCATTGCTGGAAGAGGGGATTTCGAGGAAGGAGGAACATCAATGGCAGAGGGAAAATGTGAAAAGGATCAAATATGTGAGACCTGCAATCAATCAAACTCCTGTAGCCAGCAGGAGAAAGAGGCTCATAACCAGGAGAGATTAAGATCTAAACTTTCCCATATTAAACATCGGATAATGGTTATGAGCGGGAAGGGAGGTGTAGGGAAAAGCACTGTGGCTACAAATCTGGCTGTCAGTCTTTCATTAGAAGGTTTTGAAGTAGGTCTTCTGGATGCTGATATTCATGGGCCAAATATTCCAAAAATGTTAGGTATCGAATCAAAGATGGTAGAAGGATCAAATAGGGGGATGATTCCTGTTGAGGTCTTCCCAAATTTAAAAGTCATATCAATGGCCTTTTTTATTGGGGATCGTGATAATCCAGTTGTCTGGAGAGGGCCTTTAAAGCATACCGCCATCAGTCAATTCTTAGGAGAGGTAGAATGGAGAAACCTTGATTTTCTTATTATAGATCTTCCACCTGGAACAGGAGACGAGCCACTCAGTGTTGCTCATCTCGTTAAGGATGTTGATGGAGCAATCGTTGTAACAACACCTCAGGATGTTGCACTTCTTGATTCCCGAAAGGCAGTTACCTTCAGCAGAATGCTGAGCATTCCTGTGATCGGGATTGTAGAGAATATGAGTGTGCTGATCTGTCCTCATTGTAAAAAAGAGATTCCCCTGTTTAAGAAGGGTGGAGGAGAAAAGGCAGCAAGGGATCTAAGAGTTCCATTTCTCGGAAGAATTCCTATCGATCCCGAGATGGTAAATGATTGTGATCGGGGGATGCCTTTTGTGATGGCTAACCCTGATTCTGATGCAACAAAGGCGTTTAGAGATATAGCAAATCGTTGTAAGGAATATGTTGGGTTAAAAGAGATAGAAAAACAGATTGATAAAGAGAAATTCCCATATCATTTTCAAAAACAGGAGGTAAAGAGATGAAGAGGATTGCATTGGCTTCTGATGATGATCGTGGTTTTGAGGGGTCCCTCAGTGCCCATTTCGGGAGGTGTCCATTCTATACCTTTGTGGATGTGGAGGAAGATCGTATTCTTGGTTGTGAGGTAATAAAGAACCCTTACTTTCCAAACCATCAACCCGGGGTTATTCCTCAGTTCATCCATTCACAAAAGGCAGATGTGATGATTGCAGGTGGAATGGGACCGAGGGCAATAGACTTTTTCAATCAATTTGGGATAGATGTTGCTACAGGGGTTCAGGGAAAAGTGAGGGATATTGTTGAGGCCTATTTGAGAGGTGAGATTGAGGGAATAGTTGCTTGCGAACATCACGGACAAGACCATGGATGCGAAGGAGAAGCAAAATGAAGATTGCTATTAGTTCGACAGGAAAAGACCTTAATGCCCAAATAGATCCCAGATTCGGAAGGTGCCAGTATTTTGTCTTTGTTGATCCTGAAACCATGGAATTTGAAGCGTTTGAGAATGAAGGATTAATGGCAATGGGAGGTGCTGGTATTCAGGCTGCTCAATTTATTTCGCAAAAAGGGGCAAATGCCTTGATTACGGGTAATATTGGGCCAAATGCAGCTTCAGCTCTTTCTTCTTCAGGAATTAAGGTATATATGGTTTCTGGTGGAACTGTGAAAGAAGTTATTGAGAAATACAGGTCAGGGAGTCTACGAGAATCTTCAGGGCCAACAGTTCCTCCTCACTTTGGTATGGGAGGTCGAGGCATGGGTGGCCGTAGAGGTTCATAAATTGCGAATCGTGTTTCACCATTAACTAATCACGTAACACGAGTCACGGAACTGAAAGGAGGAATCATTATGCCATACGGAATGGGACCATGGGGATATCATCCTTATGGATACGGCAGAAGGTGGTGTTGGTACCCAGGTTGGTATGGAGCACCAGTTCCACCATGGGGATCACCCACCAAGGAAGAAGAGATTCGTTTTCTCGAAGAAGAGGCCAATTTTCTAAGAGAAGAACTGCGCCAGATTGAGAAAAGGATTGAAGAACTGAAAAAATAGCCATGGAGATTGTCTTTAGGCTAAGGATAGGAAGCCCGTTTCGTATTTGGTCATAGGGTTACGGTTAAAAGACTTTAAGCCTAACTACGTAGCCCTTTAACGGAACTGGCATCTTAACCCTAAACTTTGGACTAACGACTTTGATTCGAAAGGAGGTGCTTATTATGCCAGGATTTGATGGAACAGGACCGATGGGAATGGGTCCAATGACAGGTGGGGCAAGAGGTTTCTGTGCCATGCCATATCGATCTTACGGGCCTTATGGATATGGATTTAGGACACCATACTATCCACCTATGGGTTTTTACCCATTCTATGGTAGGCCTTTGTATGGTCCTGTCTTTGGGGCAGGTCGTGGTGGTCTTCCGTGGGGTGGAGGCCGTGGTAGAGTGTTTGGCGGTGGCAGGGGACTTCGTCGTTGGTGGTGGTAATAAAAAATTAGTTGTATGGGGGACATCAACAGCCCTTCTGGGGATTGGATATTCAATCCCCAGAAGCCATCGCTAATATGAAATTATAAAGCAAAGGGGCATCATGCCATTTGGTAGAGGTTTTGGATTCAGGGGATGGTCTCCGCCCTGGCCCTCTGTGGGTCTTGGTGTATGGGAGGATTACCCTAATGTATTATAACATTCTGAGTTTTAGAAAAGGGAAGTTGAAAGGATCTAAAAATGGCAGAGATAAAAGAGTTGACAAAAAAATTGGAAGAGATTCATCGAAAGATAAAGGCAGAGATTCCATGGGAACCAGTCGGCCATACTCCCATGCCAGAGATTTCGGATCTAAGAAACTGGGATATGAGGCTTCTTAAGACATACAAACCCTGGTATGCGCCCTTTTGTGACTTATGTTGTCTTTGCACATATGGTAAATGCGATCTCACAGAGGACCGAAGGGGGGCATGCGGGATCGATATTGCTACTCAGCAGGCAAGGATTGTGCTTTTGGCTTGTCTAATGGGATGTTCAGCTCATGCTGCTCATGCCGGGCATATCTTAGAGGTCTTGATTGGTACTTATCCTACAAAGGTTCCATTAGATTCAGTAATACATTGAAAGGAGGTGATTTGTATGCCGAGGGGAGATGGAACAGGTCCACCTTGGGGAAGTGGTCCAGGAACAGGTAGAGGTGCAGGAATGGGTGGATCTCGCAGAGGAAGAATGGGTGGTTCAAGAGCAGGGGCAGGCCCTGGAGGAGAGTGTACGTGTCCAAAATGTGGGACTACTGTTACTCATGAGGCTGGGATACCTTGCTTTGATATAATTTGTCCTGAGTGTGGAACAAGGATGGTGAGGAAATAGCCTGGGCTATGGAATATCGATGGAAGAAAATATCAATAGAATATAGGCTAATTGGAGAAATTATAAAAAAGGTTCCTCAAGCATGTGAAATCCTCGAGAGATACTTTGGAAAGGATTGTTTGAATAGGCCCGGGTTTAAAATTCTAACCCTTGGTATGGCCTGTATTTTATTTGATATTAATCAGAAGAGATTGCTTCAAGAATTTAAGAAAGTTTAGTATTGATGGATATGGATAAAAAACTTAGTGACCTGGTGATTTTAATCAGAGGGGCAGGAGAGATGGCTTCAGGAGTTGCCCATCGACTTGCCTCCTGCCATTTTAAGGTTTGTATGACCGAAGTTTCGAACCCTCAAGCAGTGAGAAGAGAAGTGACATTTTCGGAGGCGATCTTCGATTCTGAGAAAGAAGTAGAGGGGATTACTGCCAAAAGAGTTGAGTCAAAAGATCATATCTTAGAGGCGTGGAAAGAAGGGAAGATTCCGATTCTTATTGATCCGGAAGCAGAGGTTAAGGACTTCTTGAAACCAGATGTTCTTATTGATGCCACTCTGGCAAAAAAGAATCTGGGCACAAAGATCACAGATGCCCCTTTGGTTATTGGTCTTGGGCCAGGATTCCATGCAGGGAAGGATGTTCATTTTGTAATTGAGACAAACAGGGGTCACGATCTGGGAAGAATCATTTCAAACGGAGAGGCTGAGCCAAATACAGGGATTCCTGGAGCTATCAGTGGTTATACGGAAGAGAGGGTGATCCGGGCACCTAAGGCTGGAAAGTTTAAGGCTTTGAAAAGGATTGGTGATAGAGTAAGAGCAAATGAAAAGGTAGGGATGGTGGGGAATACTTTGGTTCCATCAAGGATTACAGGTGTCATCCGGGGTCTGTTGAGGGATGGGGCTGAAGTCTGGAGAGGGATGAAATTAGGTGACGTCGACCCACGGGGAATTAATAGCTATTGCTATACAATTTCGGACAAGGCAAGGACAATTTCCGGAGGAGTCCTGCAGGCAATTCTGGAGCACTTTAATGGATAATTCTTTAAATCCACTTAAGTATATTTTTGGTCCTGTTCCTTCAAGAAGATTAGGAAGGTCCCTGGGAGTTGATCTTGTCCCATATAAAACATGTACTTTTGATTGCATCTATTGCGATCTGGGTAGAACGATAAATAAAACTGTATTGCGAGAACCTTATATAAAACCGCAAGAAATCATAATTGAGTTAGAATCTGTTTTATCCATAAAATCAATAAAACCGGATTACATAACCCTTTCTGGATCAGGGGAGCCGACACTTAATCGAAATATTGGGGAAATCATTCATGCTATCAAGTCTTATACTTCAATTCCCTTAGCAGTTTTAACGAATGGTTCTTTGCTCTTTATCGAAGAAGTTAGAAATGATTTATTGGAAGCTGATGTAGTTTTGCCTTCCCTCGATGCCATCAGCAATGCTACTTTTCAGTGTTTGAATAGACCTCACCAATCATTGAAGATAGAAGAAATTATTTCCGGTCTTATTCAATTCCGTAAACAGTATCGCCATCAATTATGGCTCGAAGTGGTATTTTGTAGAGGGATAAATGATGACAAAAGGGAGATTGAAAGACTTAAAGGGATTATAGAAAGAATTGGGCCTGATAGGGTCCAACTGAATACTCCTGTTAGGCCCCCTGCAGAAGAATTTGCTTATCCCTTGACATCTACTCAACTTGAGAGGATAAGGAAAAATTTGGGAGAAAAAGCGGAGATTATTTCTGAGTTTGCTCAGCCAATGGGTGAAGAACTTAATTCTGTGAAAGATACAGACATCTTTAACTTAATTAAGAGAAGGCCCTGTACAATTGAGGATATTTCCAGGGCTCTTGGACTCCGTATCGATGAAGTTGTGAAGCGACTGGATCATTTAAGGAAAAGAGGGGGAATTCGATACAGGATATACGAGCATCGTTGCTATTATGAGAATACCGCGGTTGATTAAAAAGGAATAAGGATAGTAATTTCTTAATATTTGTTAATAAGGGAGAACAGTATGATCATATCTATTGCGAGTGGAAAAGGGGGAACTGGAAAGACCACCATTGCAGTCAACTTAACCCTTTCCCTTCCCCAAGGCACTGTCCAAATAATTGACTGTGATGTGGAGGAACCTAATTCCCACCTATTTCTTACCCCCACAATCAAGCAGGTTTCCTCTGTTGGAATTCCAGTTCCCCGAATTGACGAATCAAGATGCACATATTGTGGAAAATGTGCAAAGGTCTGTGAGTATCATGCGATTGCTGTCATTTTGAAAAATGTCCTTGTCTTTGATGAACTCTGTCATGGATGCGGGGCCTGCTCCTATCTATGCCCTGAGAAGGCTATTATTGAAGTGGAGAGAGAAATTGGAGTTGTTCAGGAAGGAAGTTCAAATGGAATTTTTTTTGTTAATGGAGTGTTGAATGTTGGGGAACCTATGGCCTCTCCTTTGATTCGGAGGGTTAAGGAGAGGATTCAAAAGGATAAAATTGTTGTTCTTGATGCGCCTCCTGGGACAGCCTGCCCTGTCATTGAAACTGTCAAAGGAAGCGACTTCTGTATCCTTGTCACAGAACCAACTCCCTTTGGACTTAATGACTTAGAGCTGGCTGTTGGAATGCTTGAAAAACTTGGGGTTCCGATGGGAGTTGTGATTAATAAAGCTGATATTGGGAATCGAGATGTTTGGGATTTTTGTCAATCGAAGAATATTCCGATTTTAATGGAGATCCCGATGGATCGTCAAATAGCAGAGTCATATTCAAAGGGGATTCCCATTATTTTTGAGGATCCTTCTTATAGAGATAAATTTATAGATCTATTTGAAAGGGTGGAGGAGCTTTATGAGTCAAATGGAAGATAGTAAATCCGATATAGCCACTGAGGAGATCCTGGATGAAAACGTAGGTTATCTTGTCTATAATGAGACACTGATTGACCATTTCTTACATCCGAGAAATGTTGGGGAAATCGAAAATCCTGACGTTGTGGCAACCGTTGGCGATCCTACCTGTGGTGATTTTATCAGAGTATATCTTAAGGTTGAAGAGGGCAAGATATCCGCATTTAAGTTTTTAACACAGGGATGTCCTGGGGCAATTTCAACATCAAGTATTGCTACTGAACTGGCAATTGGAAAGACTCTCGATGAGGCACTAAAACTTACAGACAATGATGTAATTATAGCAGCAGGTGGTATTCCTGCAAGAAAGGCTCATTGTTCGCTTCTTGCAATAAGAGGTCTACATCAGGCGATACAGGACTATAAGAAAAAAATAGATCTATAATCCTATTATGTCTTTCTTTAATTAAGTGGGTGAAAGAAAAGTTATGAGTAAATAAATTTCCAGACTTTTAAAAAACAAATAGTAAAATTAAAATCTTATGGAACAAAATAGCAGGGTAAAACAATTGGCAATTGTTAGTGGAAAGGGTGGAACAGGAAAGACCACAATTGCAGCTGCATTTGCAGCTTTAGCGAGGGATAAAGTCATGGTGGATTGCGATGTGGACGCCGCAGACCTTCATCTTCTGCTTCAACCAAAAATTTTGACCCAAGAGAAATATTTTGGCGTAAGATCGCCTCAAGTGGATTTAAATAGATGCACTCAATGTGGCTTCTGCACAGAGCTGTGTCGGTTTAATGCAATCAATAATGGGGTGATTGATCCCATCTCTTGTGAAGGATGTGGGTTTTGCAGTCATATCTGTCCAGAAAGTGCTATTAAGATGGAAGAGGCCTTTTCAGGGGATTGGTTTGTCTCCGAAACTCCTTATGGCCCTTTCGTCCATGCACGGTTAGGGATTGGGGAGGAGAATTCAGGTAAATTGGTTACAGTCGTTCGAAAGAAGGCGATGGAAGTTGCCCAGGAGATGGGACTGAACCTCATTCTTATCGATGGTCCTCCAGGGATTGGTTGCCCGGTCACGGCTTCATTGACCGGAGTGAATCTTGTCTTGGCAATTACAGAACCCACACTTTCAGGAATTCATGACCTTGAGAGAATCTTGAAACTATCCGAGCATTTTAAGATTCCATCTGTGGTTTGTATAAATAAGTATGATATCAATCTGGAAAATAGTAATCAAATTTTAAATTATTGCGAGAGAAATGGTTCGGCAATAATAGGGAAAATTCCTTATGAATCAAAGGTAGTTGAGGCATTGGTTAACAGAAAAACGGTAATGGATTATCCCTGTAATGAAGTTCAGGGGATAGTCCTTAATATGTGGGAGGAGGTTAAAAAAGCACTATTTTCCTCTCCCCACTGAGAGTGTATAATAATGAGTTGTATGCCATGTTTATCATTCCGAGCTTCCATTTTTGTCATTCTGAGTTTCAATTTTTGTCATTCCGAGCGAAGCGAGGAATCTATTGAATTCAACTCATTATAAAACATAGATTTTTCACTTCGTTCAGAATGAAAGAGCTAACATTCTTTACGAGATACTCTCTCGATGGGGGGAGATAGGGATAATGAGTGGAGAAAAGTTAATGGTCTACCAAAAATTCTGTTACTGGATAGATCGGGAAGGGCTGGAGAGGATCAGAAGGGATTTTGAAGAAAAAGGGATTGAACTCAAAGATGAGGCTCGAATTCCATGCAGGGTTCTAAGGATTTCAAGAGAGGTTTCTTACTTAAGCCCTCTGGCATGGTATGGTTTTTGTAAAAGGAGGACTTCCTGGTATTGGAAATCTGAAAAGGCAGGGAAGACTCTTATAATTAGCAATACATCATTAGACCATATGGATATTGGGAATCCGATCATTATTAGGGAATCGAATTTTAAACCTGATCGTTTTCCGTCCTCTGAAGAGATTGCACAGTTGGTCAAATCCCCTGAATATCAAAGAAGTAAACCTAAGGTTTGGGATAATGTCGAACCGATTGAAAAGGATTTTTATCAAATTTGGTTCGAACGTCGTAGGTCAAATGAACCATTTGATTTCGATAAAATCTTTACAAGTCATTCAGCAAACCATTCCAATTTCATCGATCCAAAGTTTTTTATAAACCTTAATGGAATAGTGGTACCATATTCTATTGCTAATAGCTTCCACGTATGTTCATCCTGTATGGAATTTTTTAATATCATTGGGTCAAAGTGGCAAATTAAATATGTGGTTCCTTGTATTGGTGCTGTTTTATTTGCCCATCTGCCCATGGACAAATATTTTGAGGTAAAAACCCCGGGCTTTTCTGATAAAAGGGATGGGTATGGTATTTATTGAAATTAACCCCACACTTTCAAGTTGTATTGAAACGTTATCCAAAAAAGAATATGAAAAAACCCTTAATCTCCTTCTTAAAAAGGGAGCGGATGATGAAGAACTTGGGGAGAGGCTTGAAGTTTTAAGGCTATTTCTGGAATCAACTGATTTTGCTCAACTTCGAAGCCAATATGAAGAATATCTCATGGAAGGGAGAAAGGTCACATTCCTCATATATCCTGAAGAAGAAAAAGTAAGTTATAAGATTATCATAAAAGAATAAGTTATTTTGAGGAGGTTTTAAATGCCTATCTATGAATATCGCTGTAATAATTGTGGAAGTGTTTCAGAGTTTTTAGTGGGTATAGGTTCGAAAGGTCAAACCTTGAACTGCAAGCAATGTGGAAGTTCACAGTTAGAAAAGGTCCTCTCCGTTGCCCATCCACTAAAAAGTGAGAAGAGATCACCCGGTCATACATGTTGCGGAAGGGAAGAGCGTTGCACAACACCTCCGTGTTCTACAGGAGGTAGCTGTAGAAGGGATTGAGGTCTCGAGGCATTATTAATAAAATTCCTTTAGGAGAACTTTTATTTATTGATAAATTGAAAATGAGATTCAAACTCTTTTAATTACGAGAAACATCATGCAATCGTTTAAAGATTTTCTGAGGTCAAAGGGATTAAAAACAACGAAGGGAAGAGAGATCATTCTGAAAGAGATTGAAACCAGAAAAGACCATTTTAATGCTGAAAGTTTGTATTCTTCACTCAGTGGCAGGGGAACGGGAGTCTCGAGGCCCACAATATATAGAACATTAAAGCTTCTGGAGCAATCCCATGTTATTGAGAGGCTCGATATAAAAAAGAATTCTTTTTATTACGAACCTGCTTATAATAAAAAAAGTCATTGCCATTTGATTTGTGAAAATTGTGGAAAGATTATCGATTTCTCAAGTGAGTGTCTTGAGATTCTTAAGTTGGATCTATATAAGCAGAAGAATTTTAAACCGGATAATATTTCCATTCATGTATTCGGGAAATGTAACAGTTGCAAGAGGGCGTCCAGAAATAAGAATCGAATACCTGATTGGCAATTTTCGTAGGCAATCTTTTATAACCACAGGCTTTAGCCTGCGATAAAAGTATCATTTGAATTATTTAAATCTTTTATAAATATTGCAATCTAAAGATTGCGGCTACAAACTGCGGCCATATTTTATGGCTATAGAATTTAGGAGGTAATGTGTCAAAGAAAGGAAAACTCCTCATCATTGGTGGTTCTGCAGCAGGACCGAGCGCAGCGGCAAGGGCCAAACGAGTCAATCCTGATCTTGAAATTACTATGTTTGAACAGGGTCGATTTATATCTTATGGATCATGAGAAACTCCATACTACATCGGCGATGTAGTCAAAGATCAAAAGAAATTAGTGGTTCGGACCCCTCAGCAATTTAAGGAGATGCAGGATATTGATGTCCTGACGGAACACCGCGTCACAAAGATTGACCCAGAGGCGAAAAAGATTGAAGTTGTAAATTTATCAAAATTTGAAACAGAATCCTTTTCCTATGATAAACTCATCATTGCCACTGGTGCTCGTTCCAGAAGACTGAACATACCTGGAAGTGAGGCCACCAACATCTTCACTCTTAAAGACCTTCAAGATGGAATCCTTATCAGAAACTATATTGATGAAAAAAGACCGAAACAGGTTTCTGTTATTGGTGGTGGATTTATTGGGCTTGAGATGTGTGAAGCATTTCGCCTGAGAGGTCTTGAAACCTACCTTTTTTGCCGAAGGGATTTGCCTGCAGGTAATCTCGAAAGGGAAATCTCAGAAAGGATATTAAAGGAGTTAGAAAAGAAATAGCAAGAGATGCAGGTATTAATATTGGAAAGACTGGAGCTATTAGAACAGATAGTGCACAAAGGACAAATATAGAAAATATTTATGCTGCTGGAGATTGTTGTGAAGTCTTCAATCTGGTAAGTCAGAACTGGGTTTATACACCCTTAGGGGATATTGCTAACAAACAGGGACGGGTGGCAGGAGAAAATGCAGCGGGTGGAGATGCTACTTTTTATGGAGTAGTAGGGTCGGCTGCTTTCAAGGTATTTGAACTGGAGGTAGCCTTCACGGGTTTAGGGACTCATGTAGCTAAACGATACGGTTTTGATATGGATTCTCAGATCATTGAGGCTGAATCCAAGGTGGGCTATATGCCCGGCTCAGAAAGAATGTTAATAAAATTGATTTTTGATAGGAGAAACGGGAGGCTCTTGGGAGCCCAGATGGCAGGCAGAGAAGGTGTTGCAAGAAGGATTAATGCATTAGCAGTAGCAATTCATCAGAAGATGACAATTGATGAAATTTCAAGACTCGATTTCGCCTACGCGCCACCATTCTCGGCTCCTTTGGATCCGATTTTAATCGCTGCAGAGCAAGCCGTTAAAAAAATTTATCGCAAAGTTAAGGTGTGACGAAAATAAATAATAAAATGTAGTTTTAAAATATTATATCGGGGCAATTGGTAAAGAAAAATTGGAGTTTTAGAAGGAAAGGCTGATGAAGAGAATTTTTACTTTAATTGGATTGGGGCTGTTGATTCTTTCTCCTATTAATGGCTGGACAGAAAATTGAAGGGATTAAGATATGCTGAAAGGATATAGAGATAATGGTATATTGTCAGAATCAAAACGTAAAATTATTGAAATTGTAAGAAGAAATAAACTAAACAATTTGAGAGTTTCTGTTCTTGTAAAAACACTAACCCCCGAGGAAGCTATTGGGGCGCCGGGAAGAAGGGACTTTCCCATTATTTTAGGAAAAGAAAGGATGGTTGAAGCAGAGATTCTTGGAGTTAAGGCTCATGCTTTTACTGATTCTCCTGGGGAATTTGTGGGGAATTTAGAAGAGGTACTTAATATTCCTCTCACATCAAACAAAGAACGAAGCATCTTTGTAGCCACACTAAATGCAATGCTCAAATATCTCAATATTATTGAGAATACAATTCATTGCAAAGATGAAGACCCTGAAAGATGCGGGGAGGAAATAGCTTCTCAAATTTTAAAAAAATGGGGAAGGATCAGGGTAGGGTTTGTAGGTTTAAATCCTGCCATTGCAGAGAACTTGGTTAAAATCTTTGGGAAAGATAATATCAGGATAACAGACCTAAATAAACAAAACATTCATTCTACTAAATATGGAGTAAAGGTGTGGGATGGCAACGAAATGACAGAAGAATTAATTAAACAATCCGATTTAATTCTGATCACAGGAACGACTTTTGTCAACGGAACTTTCGATCACATTATGCATTTCGCTCAGAAATACAAGAAAGATTATCTAATCTATGGTGTAACAGGAGCGGGAATCTGCAAACTGTTTGGGTTAAAAAGGTTTTGTCCATACAGTAGAAACCAATAGGTTTTACGGTGAGGAAGAAAGAGATGGAATCAAAACTTTTAGGAGAGATTGGAAAACAAATTCAACATGGAGTCATTGAATTTGATTGGGGACCAATTCGAAAGCAACCAAGAAGATATGGGATCCTTTATCCAGTAATCGGGTATTGAGTTTCGTTAATTGCCATCAGTTTGATGGAACTTGGGATTTTTATGTGGCTTTTTCTGATTGCTGGATTCATTCTCTTCTTTGGTGGAATCTTATGTGCCAATGGAATTATTGGTGAATATAAAAAATTAAAAATTAAAAAGGAGGGAGAAAATGGCAGTAATTGTTGATCTTGAGAAATGTACAGGATGTGGGACATGTGAGGAAGGATGTCCAGTAGAAGCAATTAAAGTGGAAGATGGAAAGGCGAGGGTTGATGAGGAGGTTTGTGTCGACTGTGGGACCTGTATAGAAGAATGTCCTGAGGAAGCCATAAGCGAAGGGGCGTAGGGTTGCAGGAAGGTATGTTTAATAAAGTTATCTAAAAGGGGAAATTGTATGAGGAGATCCAGTTAGATTGGTCAAGGAGGTTACTAATGAAAACGAGGATCACGATTTTGTGTGAAAATTTAGTGGGTAAGCTGGTTGGGACAGGAGAACATGGTTTTTGTGCTTTTATTGAGACAGATAGGGGTAACTATCTATTTGATACGGGTAGGGGCTACTCTGTCGTAACAAATAGTCTTATTCTTGATAAAGATATTAGGACTATTAGTAAAATCTTTTTAAGTCACGGTCATTATGACCACACTGGAGGTCTTCCTGAAGTTTTAAAACTAAAGGGCAATGTTGATGTCCATGCTCATCCTCATGTGTTTCTGGATCGAATTCATGTGGTAAGAGAAGATGGTAAGGAGATAAGGAGATTTGTAGGTCTTCCTTATAAGAAGAGATTTCTGGAACTTCTCGGTGCAAATTTTATTCTCAATAAAGATTTTTTAGAAATTGAGAAAGGTATGTATTTAACAGGGGAAGTGCCGCGAAAGACTCCCTTTGAGAAACCCGATCCAAGGCTTTTTGCTGAAATCGACGGAAAAACCGAAGAAGACATTTTTCTTGATGATCAATCGCTTATTATTGAAACAGAAAGAGGACTGGTTTTGATTCTCGGTTGTGCACATTCGGGAATGATCAATATAATTAATCATGTCATTGATAAGACAGGAAAGGAAAAATTCTATGCTATTTTGGGTGGAACACATTTAGATTTTTTAACACCTGAACAATTGGAAGAGTCGATCATTGCGTTAAACAAATTAGAGGTTGAGAAGATAGGGGTTTCCCACTGCACAGGGATGAGGGCATCTTTCAGACTTCATTTGGAGTTTGGGGAGCGATTCTTCTATGGATGCGTGGGAAGTGTGTTAGAAATATGAATATTGATTTCTGAAGAGAGAAGGGGATAGTTGATGAAAGTATTAGAAGATCTTATTTCCAGCCTCAAGGGGAGAGACTTTCCCGTTAAAAGTGTTCATACCTGTGTCTTCTGGACTGCTGTTGTTAGTAAGAACTGTGGTCTTTCTTCAACTTTTAGAGAAGAGGGTCCTTCGCATGAAAGAGGTGTGAGAGATGTTGGAAGATTGACTCAAAAGACGGCACTTGAGCTTTCGGAATATGCAAAATCCAGTAGCCTTCTTGAGGCATCCATTGGTATGGCAACCATAAATTCTTTGATCGATATCGATGAATCGAAGTGTATTGAGAAAAACGCCTTTGATCTAATTCTTGAAAAGGGTGAGGGGAAAAATGTTGCGATAATTGGCCACTTTCCCTGGATTCCGAAATTGAGGGAGAGGATAAGAAATTTCTGGGTTCTTGAGCAGAGGCTCAGAGAGGGTGATTTACCTGCAAAAGAGGCAGATAGAATATTGCCAGAGTGTGATGTTGTTGGAATTACAGGAACGTCTTTTATCAATCATACTCTTGAGGGACTTTTGAGTCTTTGTGAAAAGGCTTTTGTTATTTTGATAGGTCCAACTTCTCCACTTTCTGCTGTTCTCTTTGATCATGGAATCGATGCCATATGTGGTTCAAAGATAATAGATCCAGACAGATTGATTCGTTCAATCAGCGAGGGCGCCACGTTTAAAGAAGTCGCAGGAGTTAGACTTCTTACTATGATAAAATCATAAAGGGGGAGAAACCATGGAAAGAGCCAAAGCTGAATGTGCCAAATGTAAAATCAAGGAAAAGATTTGTCGCTCTCCGGAAGGGCAGGGGCCTGCCAACTGTCCAACCATAAATCGGAAGGAAGTAGTGGAGAAGGCCAAAGAAGAATATTCAAAGCCTGATATTTTGAAATTTGCTCATGAAGCCTCTGTCCAGGAAGCAGAGTGTTATATCAACCGGGACAAGAAACCATTTGTTCCCTGCCCTGTAAAACCGCGTGTTCAGGAAATCTGTGAATTTGCTAAGAAGATGGGCTATAAGAAGTTGGGAGTGGCATTCTGTAATGGCCTTCAAAATGAAGCCTCTGCTCTTAACCAGATTTTGGAAGCCCAGGGTTTTGAGGTTGTTTCTGTTATCTGCAAGGCAGGTAGAATTCCAAAGGAGTATATTGGAATAAAAGAGGAAGAGAAGGTTCGAATCGGGGAGTTTGAACCGATGTGCAGTCCAATTTCTCAGGCCATGATACTTAATGAGGAGAAAACCGATTTTAATATTATGTTAGGCCTCTGTGTGGGACACGATTCTTTATTTCTTAAATATTCTGAAGCATTTTGCACAGTGCTGGTGACAAAAGATCGAGTGCTTGGCCATAATCCCTGCGCTGCCCTTTATACCACAGGGTCATATTATTCACGTATGCTAAAGCAAGGGTTTTGAAATAATTTCTGAACAAACATTGGAGATTGATCGATTTCATAAGGTTAAAAACCGGAATAAGAAAATGGAAGGTATATAAAATGGCTAATTTCGAAACAGAAGTTTTAATTATTGGGGGTGGGATATTAGGGGCTTCTGTGGCAAGGGAGCTCTCGAGGTATAAGGTTGATGTTTCATTGGTCGAAAAAGAGACTGATTTTGGATGGGGTAGTACCAAGGCCAATATGTGTATCGTATGTCAGGGAGGGGATGCATTGGAATTTCGTCCTGAATATCTCCGAAGCAAACTTGTCTGGAATAGTATGCCTCTTATGGAGCCCCTATGCCAGGAACTTGGAGTTCCTTTCAGGCGAGTAGGGGAACTTGCCCTTATCCGAAACAATGAGGAGTTAGCCAAATACTCAAAATTGAAATCGAGGGCGGAAAAGATTGGGTTAACT
>JBBITW010000011.1:0-36964 GCA_037440525.1 Deltaproteobacteria bacterium | reverse complement strand
AAAAATGGTATACACCTCATTGCGACACAGTCTCTAAATGTAGAGAAATAAGGGGATGATGGCCTATTTTATGGATTAATCTCGAATTCCTATTCAATCGGTCATGGATATATTTCCTAAGTAGGTTTTGAAGGATATAAAAGGATATAAAGTGAAAAGAATTAAGGGTAAAAGCCTTAATGATTGAGCAATATCTTTTTTTGCCCATTTTTGTCATTCTGATTACTGGAGTAATTTACGATTTAAGACTCCATAGGATTCCAAATTGGCTCACTCTCTCCTCAATGTTAATAGGAGTCTTTTTCCATATGGTGATAAATGGGAGTGAGGGCATTTTCTTCAGCTTGCAGGGGCTGAGCCTTGGAATTGGGTTGATGATTTTTTCCTATCTCTCTGGATGGATCGGGGCAGGGGATGTAAAGCTTATAGGAGCAATTGGAGGATTTTTAGGTCCAAAAGGTATATTCCTTTCTTTCCTCTACAGTTCAATTTCGGGCGGAATTTATAGTATACTTCTTCTCGCCATTAAGAGAAGGGAATGGAAGGCCTTGATTTCTTCCCCTTTTGGTATAAATGATGGCAGAAAATTTTTAAATTCAGAAGGAGAAAAACAGAATCTATATTATTCTTTACCAATTGCCTTTGGAACAATTTTCTATACCATTGTAGGATGATCCATCTGGATTTTTCTATTTTTCATATTAAAGGAATATATAAAAGTGAGACCGGAGGTATGAGATGCTTAAATTAAAACCCCATCTATTTTTATTTGTTGCTGTTACAATAGCATTTATTACAAGTCTAATTGGATATAATTATTTAAAAAGGAGTGCTACAAGAAAAATATTAAAACCTCCGGAAAAGGTCTCCATTGTTGTAGCCATAAGGGACATACAGGCAGGAACAATACTTGTGAAGGACATGATGAAGAACGCTGATTATCTAAAAGAGAGCCTTCCAGAGGGTTATTTCGTAGATTCGAACAATTTAACCGGGAGGGTTTTGATTCAGCCTGTCAGGGCAAAAGAACCACTTCTCGAATCGAGACTTGCTCCCATCGATGTTAAGACAGGTGGTGTTTCGGCCTTGATAAACCATAAGAAAAGGGCAGTTGCTGTTAAGGTGGACAAGGTGATAGGGGTTGCGGGATTCATACACTCAGGAAATCGTGTAGATGTCTTAGTAACCATAGAACCTCAAAGATTGGGACAAAAATCAGAACCAATTACAAAGATTGTCCTTGAAAATGTCCTTGTCCTGGCCTCAGGTCAAGAATTCGGACAGAAGACAAAGGATGAAAAGTCATCACCTGTAGATGTCATAACACTTGAAGTAACACCTGAAGAGGCAGAGAAGTTAGCCCTTGCAGCTACTGAAGGGAAACTCCAGTTAGCCTTAAGAAATTTAAAGGATACAGAGGAAGTTTTGACTAAAGGGACGACCATCTCACATCTTCTTGAAGCCTACTCCAGAAAAGAGGCTGAAAAGCCAATTAAGGCAACCTTTCAAAACCCGGTAAAAAGGCCTGTATTGAGGGAATCGAATCTGATTTCAGAGGGCCAAATTAAATTTACTGTAGAATTAATCAAAGGGAATAAAATAAGTAAAGTCAATGTTGAGGGGAGGGAATAGAGAAATGAAGGAGATGAAAAGAAATTCAGTGAATTTTATTTTTTTCCTAATAATATACTACAATATCTACCTTCTATTCCCTCTCCAGGTATCTGGAGAAATTCACCCACCATTTACATTTGAGACCCGTCCTATGCAGAAATTCAGTTTGACCGTAGGTAAAACTATTATAATTAAGACGAATGAACCTGTCAAAAGGGTCTCAATAGGTGCACCTGAGATTGCTGATGCACTAATCCTTACCTCCAGGCAGATTTCCTTAATCGGAAAGTCCCCTGGAGTAACCAATCTAACACTATGGGGGATGGAAAATAGAATTTCAGCAATCTTAGATCTGGAGGTCTCCCCTGATGTTGAGAGATTAAAAGAGATGATTTCTCATATCTTCCCAGACGAATTAAATGTGAAGGTCATAGCTACTCACGATAACATTACACTTTCCGGGACAGTATCGAACTCATTCAGGAGGGATCAGATACTTGCCGTCGCAGAACCTTTCTTCCCAAAAAAGGTTGTTAATTTACTAAATGTTGAGCCGATAGTATCCAGTACTGCATTTTCCCAATTGGAGGAAGCCCTTCATAAGACCATGCCTGATGAGAAAGAGATTAGAGTCACAGCAATTCAAGATAAGGTTGCCCTATCAGGAACCATTTCAAGCAAATCAAAGATGGAACAGGTCATGGCCCTTGCCGATTCATATTTTCCAAAAAAGGTTTTAAACCTGATGCAGGTAGCAGGCACTTCTGATGTCTTTTTATCTAATATTACTCGATTCAAAGAGACCCTCCATGAAATCTTACCTGAGGAAAAGAATATTAAGGTCACAGTGACGAATAACATGATTACTCTCTCAGGATCAGTTTCAAATGCCATAAACCTCTCTCAGGTATTGATACTCGCAGAATCCTTCTTCCCTTCAGAAAAGGAAAAAACCAGGGTTGTGAATCTGTTAGAGGTTGCTGGAGTTCATCAGGTTATGCTTGAGGTAAGGGTGGCTGAAATGTCACGAAGTCTTCTAAGAAGGCTCGGATTCAATTTTAACTATATAAGTAGTAGTGGCATGAACCTTGGTCTTAGCCTTTTAAATAACTTGACGAGACTCCCTGGAGGGGGTTTTCCATCAACAGGAATTGAAGTGACAGACAGGATAAATTCCATCTTTCGATTCCTTAGCCATAATACAACCTGGACCGTCTTTATTGACGCCTTAAAAGAAGAGGGATTATTAAAAATCCTTGCTGAACCTACACTCATTACCTTAAGTGGAAAGAGTGCAAATTTTCTGGCAGGTGGAGAATTCCCAGTACCTGTACCACAAACAGGTAATTCAAATGCTATAACAATAGAGTACAAACCCTTTGGAGTTGGGTTAAGTTTTACTCCCACGGTCTTGAGTTCAAAGAAGATTAATATGCAGGTATCTCCGGAGGTATCAGAACTCGACTTCTCCAACTCAATTTCAATCAGTGGATTTCTGATCCCATCCCTAACCACAAGGCGTGTTTCCACAGTGATTGAACTTGCAGATGGACAGAGTTTTGCCATAGCAGGCCTCCTAAAGGATGATGTAAGAGAAATCGTCTCAAAATTTCCCCTCCTTGGAGATATCCCAATTCTGGGTGCCCTGTTCAGGAGTACCTCTTTTCAGAGAAATGAGTCTGAATTGATCGTCATCGTTACACCCCATCTTGTAAAACCCCTCGACATGACAAAACAACCATTGCCCACAGATCAATTTATTGAGCCTGATGATTTTGAATTCTATATGCTTGGAAAAATGGAGGGGAAGGAAGGGAGAGGAAAATCAGATGTTGAAAATCCCTCTAACCCTGCTAAGGGGTTGGAAGGGAATTTTGGACACATAATACCAAAATAGAAAAGGAGGAAAGAATGTCAAAAAGATTTTTGACCTCATTTGGACTGATGATTCTACTTCTAATTCTGCCATACTGTGCTACACCCAGCCGACTGGAGATAGATTATGGAACTTCCAACAAACTTGCAAAGTATAACCAGATACTGGATCCAGAGGCTGAAAAGAACCTTCAGCCTGTTACAGGATTTAATGGAAACGCTGCAAAAAGAGTTATGGAAAGATATGAAAAGGAATTTGAAAAGCCATCTCCTCCACCAACCTTTATTCTTGGAATTCAGAATCAGGTTAAATGAGAAATGGGGTCAGAAGAAATGAACTTTAACATTAAAGATCACAGAGGAACTTCTGTGGTAGAATTCGCTCTGATATTGCCAATCCTTGTTGTAATCCTCTTGGGTGTCGTTGAGTTCAGTATTATTCTCTACGACAAGGCTATGATAACAAATGCATCTCGTGAAGGGGCAAGGGCAGGTATTGTCTTCAGGACAGACCCGCTCACGGGGGATTACTCCCCCCTTGCGAATTCTGAAATAGAGAATATTGTTAACAATTACCTGCAAAATAACCTTATCACCTTTGGCAAACCCACAAATGCCAGAACTACAATCACAAGAAATGGTTCCTCTGCAGGAAGTCAGTTAAAGGTTTCTGTAGAATATCCATATACCTATTTAGTACTTCCTGGTTTTATCACCAATCTCACAGGAGAAATAAATCTGGTTGCTGACACAGTAATGAGAATGGAGTAAAAGGTATGGATTTATTAACTCATATCTATTTAAAATTAAAACAGGAAGATGGGGTAACAGCTATCACGATTGTACTTCTCCTTGCAATTCTCTTCGGCTTTTCTGCCCTTGCACTGGACATAGCACATATTTGTTTGGTTCGCAACGAGCTTCAGAATGCGGCCGATGCCGGAGCCCTTGCCGGTGCACGATTTCTTTATAATGATGATGGAAGCTCAGTGAATACCTCTTCGAATCAAATAGCATACGAGGCCGCTATTTCAAACAAGAGTGAAGATATCCCTGTGGAAGTCCACTGGAGCGGGGATAATTCAGGTGATGTAGAAAGAGGACACTGGAGCTTCTCCAGCGGATGTTTCACTCCTAACAGTTCGACCGAACCTGTGGAGCTCTGGGGGAAGAGTTTGATGGAGCTGGATGAAGATCCAAATTTTATCAATGCTGTAAGGGTAAAGACAAGAAGGCAAAATACGCCTGCGGCTTCATTTTTTGCTGGAATTTTTGGCTTTCAAAATTTTTCACTTTCTGCAGAGGCAGTTGCCTATATAGGGTTTGCAGGTTCTCTTGCTCCATTCGAAGTCAATGAACCAATAGCAATCTGCAAAGAGGCCATCCATATAAACGGAAGATATAGATGTGATGTTGGCCGTATGATAAACAGCGGAAGCAATCCTGGGCATCAAACAGGGGGATGGACAAATTTTACTCAAGATCCCTGTGAAACTGCGAGTGCAATAAGCATAAGACCTCTCGTTGGCAAGGGTAATCCTGTCATGATTGAGATAGGAAAGGAGATGGGAACGACCGGAGGCATGGTGGAAACAGCCTATGACCTTCTTCTCCAACGTTGGTTAAATGATCTTAATTTAGACACGGATGGTGATGGATTTCCTGATAGATTCTGGCAGATAACACTCCCTGTTATTGAGTGTGCAGGTAATAATGTATCTCCCTGCTCAAATTTGGTCGGTGCTGTCAATGTAAACATAGTCTGGATTACGAGGACCGATAAGAATCAGATGAGGGAGGTTCCAAAGAAGATGGAGAATTGGTCTTGTCCATCTGGATATACACCTGAACAATGCTGGGAAAGTTTTGTAAATCACTTTCAACTAAAGGATGTTCAAAGTGGAACTCCTGTTCCGTATGAGGACAAAACAATATATTTTTTGCCTGATTGCAGTATTCATAAGCCCATTGGTCATTCTGGAGGTGAAAATTTTGGTATCCTCTCAAAGGTACCTGTTTTGGTTAAATAATTGAGTTATGAAAGATAATGCAATCACAGTAAGATTGGAGATTAAAGACTGGAAAGTAAGGAAAGAGCTGGAAAATATAGTTTTATCCCTGGAGGGATTTCAACTCCAGAAATCCTTCATTATACCCTCTGACATTTTGATTCTTGAAATAGTTGATAATCCCCAAAAAGAGTTTAAACTCCTCAATGATATGCAAACCACCGGGATGATGATGGAGGTATTTCTAACTTCACCGAGGCTCGAACCCGATCTTTTGCTTCAGGCTCTGAATTTTGGAGTAAAAGGTTTTTTCCCCCAGCCAATCCAGAGGAAGGATGTAGAGGCAGCCCTTCTGAAATTCAGGGGAAAAAAAGGGAAAGAAAATATCAACCATACAGTGAAGGAGAAAGGGAGGATTCTCAATGTTATAGGAAGTAAAGGGGGTATCGGGACAACAACAGTGGCTGTAAATCTTGCAACAAGCCTCTCACAATCAGCAAAAGGGCCATCGGTTGCATTGATTGACATGAACCTCCTCTTTGGAGAGGTTCCAATTTTCTTAAATATCGAATCCCCATTCAACTGGGGGGAGCTTGGAAGAAATGTATCCCGTTTGGACGAAACATACCTGATGAGCATTCTTTCAAAACACTTCTCAAATGTGTATGTATTGCCTTCACCGATGGCCCTCGATAATTCTAATCTTATAACCCCTGAGACCATTGAAAAGATATTTTTTGAAATGCAAGAGGTGTTTGACTTTATTGTTGTGGATGGAGGACAATCAATCGACAATCTCTTTCTTAAAACCCTGGAGATCTCTGATGAAGTCCTTCTGGTTTCAATCCTCAGTCTTCCATGCCTGACAAATTTAAAAAGGCTTCTTTGGACTTTTCAAAAACTGGGTTATCCCCAAATGGAAAATATCAAAGTCATTATTAATCGATACCATAAGAACTCCGAGATCTCGCTGAAGGAGGCTGAAAAGTCAATCAACAAGGAGGTCTTCTGGTTTATCCCTAATGATTACCTGACAACCATGTCGGCCATCAATCGAGGTAAACCATTATATTCAGTATCTCCTAATGCAGAGGTAACTAAAAGCTTCTTACAACTGGCAGATCGTTTCTTAGGAAACGAGGTGAAAATAACGAAAAAAGGTGTATTCATTGAAAGATTCTTTTCTCTACGCAAGTGAAAAAGGAGTGGGGAAATTATGAGTGAGGCCTCTTTTCTTCAGGAGAAAATATTATTCAAAAACGGGGAGATCAAAAAACAGACAGGGAAAATAGATTTTGTCAAAACAAACGAATACTATGAATTAAAAACAAGGGTCCACGATCGTCTCATAAACATGATGGATCTCTCTATCATTGATTCTGTTGATGAAAAAATACTCAGGCAAGAGATCAAAAGACTTGTTGAGAGGATACTGTTCGAGGAGAAGAATACAATTCCCCTAAATTCTCAGGAGAGGGAGAAATTCTTAAGAGAGGTGCAGGATGAAGTATTAGGCCTTGGTCCACTTGAACCCTTTATGCAGGATCCAACAGTTTCAGATATTTTGGTTAACACCCATCGTCAGGTATTTGTGGAAAGATCCGGGAAACTGGAACTCACTGAGGCAAGGTTTAAAGATGATGCCCATTTGAGGAGGATTATCGATAAAATCGTCTCTGCAGTTGGAAGAAGAATTGATGAATCGAGTCCCATGGTTGATGCGAGACTTTCGGACGGCTCCCGAGTAAATGCCATCATCCCTCCCCTCGCAATAGACGGGCCAATTCTCTCCATACGCCGATTTTCTGTGGACCCACTGGAATTAGATGATTTACTTGCTCTTAGAAGTTTAACGCCTGAAATTGGAGAGATTTTGAAGGGAATAGTGAAATCAAGATTGAATGTTTTGATCTCAGGGGGGACAGGGACAGGAAAGACAACACTTTTAAATGTCCTATCGCGTTTCATCCCTATGGACGAAAGAATTATAACCATTGAGGACTCAGCAGAGCTTCAACTCAAACAGGAACATGTTGTAAGACTCGAAACCAGACCTCCAAACATAGAAGGAAAGGGGGAAGTGACTCAACGCGATTTAGTAAGAAATAGCCTTCGCATGAGGCCGGATCGTATCATTGTAGGTGAGGTCAGAGGTGGAGAGGTTTTGGATATGCTTCAGGCAATGAACACCGGGCATGATGGTTCTCTCTCAACAATTCATGCGAATTCACCTCGTGATGCCCTGATGAGGTTAGAAACCCTTGTAGCCCTTACTGGGCTTAACATTCCGAGTGGGTTCATCAGGAGATATATAAGTTCAGCTCTAAATGTAATTATCCATATTGCCCGTTTGGTGGATGGGAGTCGAAGGATTATAAGTCTACAGGAGATAACAGGAATGGAAGGAGATGTCATCACCATGCAGGAGATATTCTCCTTTGAACAGATGGGCCTTGATAAGAATGGAAAGGTAAAGGGAAGATTTCGGGCCATGGGAATTAAACCAAAGTTTGTGGAGAGGTTTAAAGCGTTCAATATCAACCTCCAATCCAACCTTTTTGAACCTGGAAGGATCTATGAATTATGAAATCAATAACGAAAAGGAAGATTAAATGGAATTTATAGTTCCTATTTTGCTATTTATAGGGTTATTGTTGATAATAGAAGCTGGATATTATTTTCTTAAAAACATATGGAATCCAGAAAAGAAATTAATACGCAGGCGACTCAACACAATCCTTCTTCCAAGAGATGGTTATGAAACCATCGATATCAGTAGAAATAGAACTCTCAGCCAGATACCATTACTCAATCGAATACTATCAAGACTCGTATGGGCTGAAAGTATCCATCGCCTTTTGGAAATGGCTAACATTTCTCTTCCTCTCGGTGTATATATATTGCTTTCCTTCCTTATGGCATTCTTTGGTTATCTTATGGGCTCACTTTTTATACCTACTCCCCTGTTGCTTTTACCCGAAGCAATCCTTCTCGGGTTGACCCCTTTTGCTTATATCTATTTTAAAAAGATAAAAAGGATGCAGAAATTCCAGAGACAGCTACCTGATGCCCTTGATCTCATGGCCCGCTCATTAAAGGCAGGGCATGCACTGACAGGTGGACTGAGGATGGTTGCTGATGAATTTGACGACCCTATTGGGGTGGAATTTGAGAAGACCCTGAACGAGATCAATTTTGGTTGTGGTGTTCCAGAAGCCCTGAAAAATCTTTCAAAACGGGTAGATTGCCTTGACCTAAATTTTTTTGTTACCTCCATACTTATTCAAAGGGAAACAGGAGGTAATCTTGCTGAAATACTGGAAAATATTGCCCGTCTCATAAGGGAAAGGTTTAAATTATATGGGCGTATCAGAGTTCTTTCCGCTGAAGGAAAGTTCTCAGCCATAATACTATTAGCCCTCCCTTTTCTTATCGCCATGGTTATATATATCCTGAACCCTAATTATATAAAAACTCTGATTATAGATCCTGTTGGACCTATTTTAATTGTGATTGCCTTGATACTCATGGTATTTGGGATTCTCTCTATGGTGAAGATGATCAATATTAAGGTATAGGAGGCTTTATGTCAGGGAGTGAAATATTAATTTTAATCTTGATCTTTACAGGAATGTTAATTTTTATCTTTTCTATTTACTCATATATGAATAATTACAAAAATCGGTTGGAACTGGGCAGACGGATCAAATTGATAGAAACAGGAATATCTCCAAAAAAGGAAGAAAATCTATTAACATGGATTAAGGAATCATTTTTTAACCTCATTCGACTTTTGGGCAGTCTCCTAAGGCCTAAGGAAGGTGATATCTCACATCTACGTCAAACATTATTGAAGGCTGGATACAGGGTGAGAAACACACCGGTCCTCTTCTTTGGGATAAAACTCTTCTTGGCCATTTCCCTCTCCATATCCTTTTCTCTAATAAAGCTTACTTCGGGGATTATAATTTCATCCATTACCTTTTTATTCATTTCTATATTACTGGCAATTATTGGATTTTATCTTCCAAATCTCTGGGTCAAGTTTAAGATTTCACATAGAAAGGAGAAAATCCAGCAGGGATTGCCTGATGCACTTGATCTAATGGTAGTTTGTGTAGAGGCAGGTACCGGGTTGGATGCCGCTATTAATCGTGTAGGAGAGGAGATGAGGTTAAGTAATAAACTTTTGAGTGAAGAATTCAGATTGATGGCTATGGAATTGAGGGCTGGTAAGGATAGACGGGAGGCTTTAAGAAATCTTGCCACAAGAGTTGATTCAGAAGATGTAAAGAATCTTGTCACATTACTCATCCAGACAGAGAAGTTTGGCACAAGTCTAACCCAAGCACTTAGGATTCATTCAGATTTTATGAGAACAAAAAGATTTCAAAAGGCAGAGGAGATAGCAGCAAAATTACCTGTAAAATTGATCTTTCCACTTGTTCTCTTCATCTTCCCTTCACTCTTTCTAACAATTCTTGGACCTGCTGCTATCCGTCTATTCAGGGCATTGTTCCCCATCTTTTCACGAGGTTAAAATTGAAAGCAAACTGTAAGGTCACCAAACTTCTCCTTGTATTCATATTAGAGAGCGCACTTTTTCTCCTCATCATAAGTTGTGCCAGCAATATGACCCTAACGATAGAGAAGGACCCTAACTTAAAGCAGATCAATAAATTCATTTCTCATGTAAGAAAATCTCAGGGGAATCTTGATTCACACTACCTGCTGGGCTCTTATCTCCAGGAAAGGGGAAGGCATGAGGAGGCAGTGGAAGAATTCCAGAAGGTTTTGCTTATCGATCCAAACTATATAAAAGCCTATAATGGAATTGGTGTATCTTATGACTTTTTAGGGGATCACTTAAAGGCCATCGAGGCTTATCAAAAGGCTTTAAAATTAAATCCCAACTTAGATTATGTAGCAAACAACCTCGGATATTCTTATCTGCTTCGGGGATGTATCGATGAATCAATTTCTATGTTTGAAAAGGCCATTGCCCTTAATCCTAACGAGATGAAATATCATAATAACCTCGGATTGGCATTTGCCAAAAAGGATCGATTCGATCTGGCCCTCGCTCAATTTATCAAGGCAGGGGATGAAGCGAAGGCCCATTACAATATAGCCCAGCTCTATTATGAGAAGGGCCTTTATGATAAGGCCAAAGACCATTATGAGATTGCATTAAGATTGAATCCAAGATCAACAATGATTCAAACTGGATTAGATATTGTTAAGGCCATAAACAGAGTATTTAAATCCTCTTCTGAGGAGAGGAAAAGTGAATCGGTTGGGCAAGAATTACCTGTTACAAATCTTTCAGATATTGAGACCTACTGCAAGGTTGAAATAGCTACAAATTTATTCAGGGCTGCAAATCTTTCGAGAAAGGAAGAAGTTACTTCTTCAGATATAGAAGATAGGGAGCTTGATTTTATCAGGGAGATAGGGATTGAGATATCAAATGGTAATGGTGTTAATGGAATGGCCAGAAATGTAGGAAACTATTTAAAAGGAAGGGGCCTCAGTGTTGTGCGACTGACAAATGCCAGTCATTTCAAACATCTCAATACAAAGATCTTTCACAGAGAGGGCTACCATCATACAGCTGAATTTATAGGAAAGCAACTACCTGTATTTCAAATCACCAAGGTTAAGAACCTTGACCGAGCCAATATCCATATCAAGGTTATCATTGGTAAAGATTTGATCCCTTATCATAAAATTTTTAAGGAGTCAAACTCATGAAAATAAAATTTTTTAAAAGGTTCTTATATTTCTTTCTCCTAACAGGGATAACATGTTCATTAGGATGTTCAGCTAAAAATGGCCAGCAACAATCCTTAAAGGAATACCGAAAGATAATGGAGAGACAGAAGGTTTCTGCTACCCATCCTGAGGAAGATCCTGAGGGTAAAATTTCTGAGACGAAAGCGAGTGATTACGAAAGATTGGGTGATTCATACCTCAGGCAGGGGAATATTGATCTGGCCTTTTTTCTTTATAGCAAAGCCCTTCGTTTAGATCCAGCTCAAACTCGTGTTCGCTACAAAACAGGCCGACTCTTACTGGAAAGGGGGTTAACAGAAGAGGCTAAAAAAGAGTTCCAGGTAATTTTGGAAAGAGATCCTGATTACGCATTGGCCTATGAGGGGATAGGACGGGTCTTTTTTAAGATGGGGAATTTCAAAGAGGCAGAAAAAAATTTTATTAAGGCCCTTAGAATCGATTCAAACCTATGGCAGGCCCATAATTTTCTTGGAATCATCTATGATCGTCAGGGTCAATTCGAATCTGCTATCTCGCAGTATAAATCAGCCATTTCATTGCAACCAAACAATGGAATCCTTTTTAATAATTTAGGAGTATCACTCTTTCTGATGGGAGAAAATGAAAAGGCGATCAGGGCCTTTCTTGAAGCAGCGGAGATAGAAAACTCAAATAAAAAGATTTATAATAATCTTGCATTAGCCCTTTGCAAATCGAAGAGATACCTTGAGGGATTTGATGCATTTAAGAAGGCAGGGGATGAAGCATCGGCATATTATAATATGGGTTGTATATTTATGCTTGAAGGGAGATATAAGGAGGCAGTTGAGAGCTTTGAGAAGGCAATCCAACTAAAACCTGTCTTTTATATTGAGGCAAGTGAGAAACTAAAAAAGGCAAAAAATGCCCTTAATGAATCTAATCTTCAATAAATATGGTCATATAACAATATGGAGGTTTTTATGAATAGAATGACGAGATTTATAATTCTATTTTCTGGATTAGGCCTTATATTATTAATGATACTAGGATGTTCACCATCAAGGGTAATCGTAGAGGAGCGCCCTGTTTACTCACCTCCTCCTCCGCCAGGGCCACCTCCCTGGGCCCCTGCTCATGGTTATAGGGCTAAACACCGCTATTACTACTATCCTGAATCTTATGTCTATTTTGATATTGAAAGGAAGATATACTTTTATTATCAGAGCAGTGGCTGGCAGGTATCTGTTTCATTGCCTTCAGAAATCCGTATTGATTTACATAATTATGTCATGCTTGAGATGGATACTGACAGACCTTACCAATTTCATTCAGATGTTGTAAAGAGATATCCACCCGGAAAGTTAAAGAAATTTGATGAAGATAATAAGGGAAGGAAGAAAAGGTAATGTAAGTATAAAAAATATTTTTATAATTTAAATCAATGGAAACTTTACCAATCCCTTCTTACAGGTCTATCGAAGAAATAGGTGTCCGCAGAAATCTCCTCGAAGATCTCGCTTTAAAGATTCTCTACCTTTTTGGTGAATTATCTCTTCATGAACTTAGTCGCCAGATGGGGCTAAGCATAAGTATCATAGAAGAAATCTTTGAGCGTCTACGAAGAGAACAGCTATGCCAGGTCACTGGTATGGTAGGGGGTGTACATCGTATCACTTCAACTTCGGCAGGAAAGTCTCATGCCCTCGAATTACTTGCTCAAAATCAATATGCCGGTCCTGCACCTGTCTCCCTTGAAGATTATGTGGAACATGTCTCTATGCAGAGTGTTCGAAAAATTGAGGTCACAGATAAGGATATAAAACGCGCCTTTGAACACCTTGTAATCGATACAAAGATACTCAATCAATTAGGAACAGGAATTCTCTCTGGCCGCACAATCTTCCTTTATGGTCCAACAGGGACAGGGAAGACGACTATAGCTGAAACGCTTTCGCGCCTTTTTTATAAAGATACCATCTGGCTTCCATATGCGGTAGAAGTAGATGGACAGATCATCACAGTTTATGATCCAGTTTTGCATCAGAGGGTTGAACCATCTGAAACATTAGATCATGATGGACGCTGGGTACTGTGTCAAAGGCCCTGTGTGCTGGTGGGTGGAGAGCTTACTATAGAAATGTTAGACCTACAGTTCAACCCAAATACTCGGTTCTATACAGGTCCAGTTCAGATGAAGGCAAATAATGGTTTGCTTATTATAGATGACTTCGGTCGTCAGCGCATCAGTCCAAGGGAATTGCTTAACCGCTGGGTGGTTCCATTGGATCGCAGAATTGACTTCCTTACGCTTGCAGGTGGGAAGAAGATTAAAATCCCTTTTGATCTTCTTGTTGTCTTTGCTACCAACCTTGATCCTGAAAAACTTGTTGATGAGGCCTTCCTCCGGCGAATTCAGACCAAGATCAAAATTGGTTTTGTTACTCCTGAACAATTTCGCGAAATCTTCAGGCGACTCTGCCTTCAGTATAACCTTAAATATGATTCGCTTGTTGTAGACGAATTAATCAAGACCATAAGTCTCGAGTATAAGGAACCACTACGGGCCTGTCATCCAAGAGACATCCTGCAGCAGATTCTCTGGGGGGCACATTATATGCAGAAGGAACCTTCTCTGGATCGCCAGGCTGTGATTCAGGCCTGCCGAAACTACTTCCTTTCAATTTAAAAAATCCATGAAAAATTGATTTTGAAAGAGCTACTCCTTTACAAATTTAAATTATATTGATAATCTAAATTTTGTTATGGAACTCTTATCATTAAAGCTCTCTTTTCTTATAATGGGGATAAGTGGTATCTCAGCCCAGATTATACTCCTGAGAGAACTGCTCGTTTCTTTTCTGGGAAATGAGCTTACCATAGGAATGATACTGGCCAACTGGTTAATCCTCGAAGCAATTGGATCCTTTTTTATCGGTAAATCGGTAGAAAAGGTAAAGAGAGAGTTAGAGGTTTATGTTTTTCTCCAGCTTATCTTCTCTATAGCCTTTCCATTTTCTATTTACCTAAGCCGTATTTTTAAAAATATACTCCTCATCACCCCTGGTGAAGGACTTGGTTTGATCCCCATTTACTACTGCTCGCTTCTGATCCTTCTTCCTTCAGCCCTGCCCCATGGTGCCCTTTTCACCTATGGGTGCAGACTCTCTAACAAAGTCCAAAGAAAAGAGGCCTCATCCATTGGAGATGTTTATATCCTTGAAACCGCAGGATCTATTATAGGTGGGCTCCTAATAACATTCCTAATGATTCAATACCTGAACTCCTTTGAGATTGCATTCACAATATCCTTAATTAATAGCCTCATTTCGGTCATCCTCCTTGGGTCGAAAAGCGAGCTTTCTGTTAAATATCGAAAAACCCTGAGTGGAATCTCCGTTCTTTATCTTTTTCTATTCATCTATCTTCTCTTCACACCAATTTCAGAGAAAATCAATTATTCCTCAATAAAGCTTCAGTGGAAGGGACTCAATGTCATCCATAACGAAAACTCCATATATGGAAATATTACCGTATCGAAAAGTGGTGAACAATTCACCTTTTTTACAGATGGAGTCCCATCCATTACTACCCCTGTACCTGATATAGCCTCAATAGAAGATTTTGTCCATTTTCCAATGCTTTTTCACGAAAGACCTCAATCCATCCTTGTCCTGAGTGGTGGGGCAGGAGGAATGATTCATGAAATCTTAAAGCACCCGGTGAAAGAAGTGAACTATGTTGAACTTGACCCACTCCTTTTAAAATTGCTTCGGAAATTTTCAACACCACTGACTCAATCCGAACTCTCGGATAAAAGGGTTAGGATCCATTTTACAGATGGAAGGTTTTTTGCGAGAAAAACCGAGAAACTATTTGATATCATCTTCATCGGACTCTCCTCACCTCAGGAACTTCAGACCAACAGGTTATTCTCCTTTGAATTTTTCTCAATTGTTAAAGATAAAATGAATCAGGGTGGAGTAATGGCCTTAACCCTTCCAGGCTCACTCACTTATATAAGCCCTGAATTGAGAGATTTAAATGGTTGTATTCTCGACACATTAAAAAATGTTTTTCCTTACGTGAGGATTATACCGGGTGATACAAATATCTTTATTGCCTCGAATTCAGCCCGAATTGATAAGACAAATACCCCCGAAATAGTCCAGCGGCTAAGAGATAGAAAAATTGAGACGAGTCTGTTTACAAAACCCTATATTGAATACCGGCTCCATCCGAGATGGCTTGATTGGTTTTCAAAATCTATGGAGAGAAAAGAGTTGCAGATAAATTCTGACTTTCGCCCCATAGGTGTATTCTTAAATCTATCCTATTGGAATGCATTGTTCTCACCATATTTTTCAGAGATTTTTAGATGGTTTAAGGGTTTTACTTTCAAGTATGCTATTTTTATAATCATTTTGATTACGATCATCTTTGTTACGATCTTCTTACTCAAGCCCAAAATTACTAAAACAGCCATCCCTTATGCGATATTCACCTCTGGCATGGCAGATATGATCCTTGACCTTGTTATAATATTCTCCTTCCAGATATCTTTTGGATACCTCTACTATCAGATTGGCATTCTGATCACTTTATTTATGATGGGTGTTCTCATTAGTAGTCATTATATGACAAAGCATCTCGAAAAAATAAGAAGGGAGATTTCGTTATTTTTAGGTATGGAATTATGGGTCATATGTTTTTCACTTATTCTCCCATATGTACTATCCTTCCAGTATATTTATCCTGATAATCAGATCAACTATACCATACTTTATATTACCTTCCTCGTAATGTCATTTCTCTGTGGCACATTGGTAGGCTTTGAATTCCCCCTTGCATCGAAAATCTATCTTCAAACCCACCCGAAGGGAGAAGCAATAGGTTATACGGCTGGTTTGATTTATAGCGCTGATCTATTTGGGGGTTTCCTCGGAGGACTTCTTGGCGGGATCTTCATTTTACCAATCATCGGTCTCAGGGATTCCTGTTTATCGATGGCAGGTCTAAAGATGAGTAGTTTTATTCTAATTACTATTTTCTTAAAAGTCCAGGGCCAGCAAAGGAAATAGCATTATAATCTCAATATAGTTAATTTTTTTTGATGAGAGATTATGTTATGATTAAGTTAAAAGAATAGGGATCGTGTAGATATATATTTTTAAAAAGAGTGGGAGAGAAAGAATGATGATTGGTTATTTCGACTGTTTTTCAGGTGCAAGTGGAGATATGATACTCGGGTCAATGATCGACGCAGGGTTAAGCCCTCGCCTTCTAAGAGAAGAGCTAAAAAAACTTAATATTCCAACTGTGAGGTTAAAAATAAGGAAAGTCCTGAAGGGGGGAATCTCTGGGACTCAGGTGATTGTGGAAGGGAGAGAAGAGAAGAAGACCCATAGAAATTTAAATGAGATAATGAGGATAATTAACAGAAGTGATTTGGAATTTGAGATAAAGGAGAAAAGCAAAGAGATTTTTCAAAGGATTGCCTCTGTGGAATCCGAGATTCATCAGAAACCCAAGGAGGAAATCCATTTTCATGAGATAGGGGGTCTGGATTCTGTTGTTGATATTGTTGGAGCTGTTTGGGGGATTCGTCAGTTGGGGATAGATCAGCTTTATGTTTCAAGAGTTAATGTTGGGTCAGGGTTTGTAAGATGTGAACATGGAATACTGCCTGTTCCTGCACCTGCAACAGTCTCGTTAATGAAGGGAAAACCTATTTACTCCTCAGGGGTGGAGAGAGAACTACTTACCCCAACAGGGGCTGCACTTCTAACTTCATTAGGTTCCCAATTCGGTGATATGCCCTCAATGAAAGTGGAAAGGATTGGATATGGAGCAGGCAAAGATGACCTTCCCCATCCAAACCTGCTGAGGTTGATGATCGGGACAATGGAGGAGACATCAAAAAAAGAAAGGGTAATGGTTATAGAAACGAATATCGATGATATGAATCCTCAACTCTATGATTATGTTATGGATAGGCTTTTTGAAATGGGGGTTAAAGAGGTTTTCCTCACCCCTGTCTTTATGAAAAAGAATAGACCTGCAACACTTTTAACCGTAATTATCTCTCCTGAGCAGACTTTTAGAGTAATAGATTTTCTTCTTAAAGAAACGACTACTATTGGCCTGAGATTTCATGAGGAAGAGAGGAGTTGTGCTGAACGCGAAGTATTAAGCTTTGAAACAAGATATGGAAAGATAAATTTCAAGTTGGCCAGATGGAAAGGAAGAATAATAAATTTATCCCCTGAATACGAAGATTGTAAGAGGTTGGCAAGAAGGATGAGTATCCCCCTTAAGGATGTTTTGGAGGAGGCCAAGAAAATGGCAATAGATATGGGGAAAAAGATTGAGAAAATGAAATGAGATCAGTTCAAATCCGATCCCTGGCTAAATTGAGTAACCCCTTTTATAAATAGAAAAGAGTCAAAAGTTTTATCGGCTTTTAAAGTATTCAATATTTTATTCAGGTCTAAAAGGTTAGGTTTTCTATTTTGACTTGCATTTCTTTTTATAGGATGATAAAAAATTATTATAGACTCTGAGAAATCTTTCAACTCATAGGCAGTTTTCAGAGATTTCTTAATACGAGCATTTAAAGGGAGGAAAGGTTATGAAGGAAGGTTTGATTGCAAAGACATTAAGGGTTTCATTCTTGTTGGTCTTACTCTTAAGTTTAGTGTATCTCGGATGTTCAACAACGGCAAAGAGAAGGGAAGGTCAACCTCCGAGGGCAGAAGGATATAGTTCAGGCAGGTATTATAGTTTCGATGATGTGCAGGTGCCTAAAGAATTGAATTATAAGCCCGATAAATCCTTTATTTATGAAACATCAAAATTTAAGGCAGGTGTGTTATTTTTCTCAAAATGGAGACTTGATGTTGAGTCGCTAATCGACTTCTTTACATACAATATGCAAAAAGATAATTGGAAATTGCTCAATACCTTTAAGGGTAAGGCATCAATTCTAAATTTTTCAAAGCCTGATAAAACCTGTGTAATCAAAATTGTTGAGACATGGTATGGAGATACAGAAGTTGAGATTCAGGTAGGTCCGTTAGGGGAGAGGAAGATGTGAGAACTTGATATGTTACTGGAAAGGGTAAAGAGAATCATTGAATCCCACCATTTATTTGAGAAAGGGGAAAGGGTAATAGTTGGAGTTTCAGGGGGTGTGGATTCTATGGTTCTCCTTCATCTATTAAATTCCTACCGCCAAGAATTAAACCTTTATCTCATCGTTGCCCATATCAATCACGGGCTTAGACCATTAGAATCAGTTAGGGAGGAAGAGTTTGTCCAAAAAGAGGCCATAAGACTTGGCCTGACCTTTGAGTGTGGACATTTTGACTTAAAGGGTTTACAGAAAATAAGAGGTTTTTCTTTACAGGACACTGCACGCAAAATTCGTTTTCATTTCTTTGAACATCTCCTTGAAAAACATGATGGTCAAAAAATCGCACTTGGTCATAACGCGGATGATCAGGTAGAGACTGTCATAATTAGACTTATGCGTGGATCAGGGCTAAGGGGTTTAAAAGGAATGCTTCCGCTCAGAGATGGAAAGGTTGTTCATCCCTTAATCTGGATATGGAAAAAGGAGATTGAATCCTTTGCCAGAGAAAATAATATCCCCTACATTATTGATTCATCAAATCTAAAAAGGGATTACCTTCGAAATAGATTGCGTCTAAAAATAATTCCTTTGATAGAAGGGGAATGCCAAATAAATTTCAGAGATGCGGTTTTAAGAACATCCAACATCTTGAGGGAAGAAGATGATTATCTTGAAAATAAGGCCAATGAGGCCTTTCAAAGGGTTGTAAAGGAGTGCGGTGATAAGATTTCTTTTAAATTTTCAGATTATCAAAATCTTCACAGGGCGATTCAAAGAAGATTCATTAATAAGCTCTTAGAAAGGTATTTGAAGAGTGCGATGTCATGGGAAGAAATAGAATTGTATGGTAAAAGGATTTATGAGACATTAAATAATCCTCCGTCGAGTTTTATACTGGGACTTTCTTCCGGGCTCTATCTTGAAAAGCGTTATGAAGAAATTAGTTTGAAGAAGATGATATTTCACTCGATTCCTCCTTTTGAAATAGAGCTAAATATTCCAGGTAGAACATTTGTCAAAGAGATCGGAAAAGAGGTGGTTACTCAGGAAATAGAAAAAATGGAAGATATTAGAACCCTCAATGAGTCTCCAGGGGTTGCGTTCCTGGATTATCAGTGTCTCGAGTTTCCTTTGAAAATCAGGAATTTCAAACCAGGTGATCGATTCCATCCCTTGGGATTAAAAGGAAGTAAAAAGATAAAAGATTTTTTTATTGATAATAAGATTCCAAATTTTGAAAGAGCTGGGATTCCACTTCTTATTTCAGGTGAAGAGATTGCATGGGTTGTGGGATATAGAATTGATGATCGCTTCAAAATTACAACGAAGACAAAAAAGGTTTTAAGGATAGGCATAGAATAAATCAAAACTTTCAAGGCAATAAAATTCTTACCCATTTAAATCTCTAAAAAATCCAAATTCTAAAAACCCTTTTTTGAATACTTTTCCAAAGCTCTCGAACCATTATCAGTTAACTAAAATTTAAAAGTGCACCACTTCTGATCTCCTCTCCCCTTGAGGCTTTGTCGTAATGTCATTTCGAGGCGTTAGCCGAGAAATCTTTCCTAAGATTCCTCGCTTCGCTCGGAATGACAGAAAAAGGAGACTCGGAATGACAGAAAAAGGAGACTCGGAATGACAAAAATGGCATAACCTCGTTACGACACAGTCTCCTTGGGGAGAGGAGAAAGGTGAGGGGGATATATTAGGATTAAGAGTACACTCTTAATCCTTAAATGAAGCTCTCAGGAAGGAGGCTTGACAATATGGGAATTGTTGGGTTAATTAAAATTAATTTCCTATAGAAAAAGTATATTTTTATAACATATGAAAATTTCAACAAAAATAAGATACGGAACGAGAGCTATATTAGAGCTCGCCTCACATTATGGAGAAGGACCTGTAGAATTAAAGGAGATTGCCAAAAAGGAGAAGATATCTCTAAAATATCTTGAGCAGGTATTCATCCCCTTAAGAACAGGAGGTTTAGTGAGATCGGTTCGCGGTTCCAAAGGTGGATATTCTTTGGCTAAGCATCCTTCTCAGGTCTATTTAAAGGATCTTATTGAAATCTTAGATGGTCCATTAAATTTGATTGATTGTCTGGGTGATCCAAAGGCTTGCGGAAAAGTTCCAACATGTGTCATCAGGGAGATTTGGCAGGGAGTAAATGAGGCAATAGATAAGATTTTTTACTCGATAACACTTGAAGAAATGGTTCTGCGAAAGAGGGAGAGGGAAGGAAAGATTCCTCTTGTATACCAGATATGATTTTTAATACTTTTTCTTCATCAAATGCTAAAGATGCCTTTATGAGATTTATCAGGGGATCTAAAGTCTTAGAGGAAGATTAAAGGATGAGAATATTTAATTCCATTGTAGAACTTATAGGGCATACCCCTTTGCTTAGATTGAATCGGATAGTAAAGGGTTGTAAGGGAGATGTTCTGGTAAAGCTTGAGTCCTTTAACCCCTGTGGAAGCGTCAAAGACAGGATTGGGGTTTCAATGATCGAGGCTGCCGAAAAGGCAGGAATAATAGGGAAAGATACGATTATTTTAGAGCCTACCAGTGGAAATACCGGGATTGCATTAGCCTTTGTCTGTGCCTCAAAAGGTTATCGGTTAACTATAACGATGCCAGATATCATGTCTCCTGAACGTATAAATCTGCTTAAATTTTTTGGAGCTGAAGTGATATTAACTCCTGGCAATGAAGGGATGAGTGGTGCGGTAAAGAGGGCAGAGGAAATGGCTGAGCGGGACTCAAGGTATTTTATTCCTCAGCAGTTTAAAAATCCTGCCAACCCAGAAATTCACAAAAGGACGACAGCCTTAGAGATCTGGGAAGATACAGATGGCAATGTGGATATGGTTGTGGCAGGTGTTGGGACGGGAGGCACAATCACAGGGATCTCAGAGTTGATCAAAAAGATGAAACCCCAGTTTAAGGCAATTGCAGTGGAGCCAGAGGGTTCACCTGTTCTTTCAGGAGGAAGGCCTGGATATCATAAGATCCAAGGGATAGGGGCAGGTTTTGTTCCAGAAGTCCTCAGACTGGATTTGATCGATGAAGTTATAAGGGTCTCTAATGAAAATGCATTTCTATATACTAAAAGGTTGGCAGAGGAAGAAGGAATACTGGCAGGAATATCTTCAGGTGCTGCTGTTTGTGCAGCTATTGAGGTAGCCAAAAGGGAAGAAAATGAAGGGAAGATGATAGTAACGATCCTTCCCGATACAGGAGAGAGATATCTTAGTAGTTGGCTATTGAATGAGACGAAATAGATTTTACTTTTTGCATTCCAGGGTTTTTAAGCCCTGCCCCCGATCATTTCAGGACTTTTTCAGCGATCTAATAAAGAGTTCTCTGAAAAAGTATTAAAAACGATTTTTTGGACTGGGGAGGTGGGGTGGAAAAGCCTTCGCCTGCCTGAGGCAGGCATAAGCAATTTAACTTCTTAATGTCCGCATTCGAAGGGTTTGGAACCCTACCTCCCCAGTCATTCTAGGACTTTTTCAGAGCTCTCATAAAATATAATTGACAATCGATAATGAACAATGAAAAATAAATTATAAAGGATAAAGTAAAGGAGGAAGATGATGGCAAAGACCATTGAAGAGATAAATGAGAAGATCAAGAAAGGGAAGGCTTTAGTCCTTACAGCAGAGGAGGTTATTGAATATGGCGCTCAAAAAGGTGTAAAGAGAGCTGCGCAAGAAGTTGATGTGGTTACTACAGGGACTTTTGGTCCGATGTGTTCATCAGGGGCCTATTTCAATATAGGTCATTCAAAACCGAGAATAAAGTTAGGAGGAGGCAAAACTTATTTAAACGACGTTCCAGTCTATACGGGTTTTGCAGCAGTTGATTTCTTCTTAGGGGCAACTGCCATGCCAGATGATGATCCGAGAAATAAGATCTATCCGGGAAAATTCTCTTATGGTGGAGGTTATGTAATTGAGGAGCTCGTGGCCGGGAAGGATGTTAGACTTACTGCAGTGGCCTACGGGACCGATTGTTATCCGAGAAAGACCTTAGAGACATTGATCTCTCTTAAGGATATGAATGAATCCTTTCTCTTCAATATGAGAAATGCATATCAAAATTATAATGTGGCTGTAAATCTATCTGACCGAATAATCTATACCTATATGGGTGTACTTCAGCCTAAGATGGGAAATGCAAACTATTGTAGTGCTGGTCAATTGAGCCCTCTTCTAAATGACCCATATTATAAGACGATAGGTATAGGAACAAGGATCTTTCTTGGTGGAGGTATTGGTTATGTTGTAGGAAATGGAACACAGCACAATCCATCTGTAAAGAGGACAGATATGGGGGTCCCGAAGATGCCTGCAGGGACGCTATCTGTTTCGGGAGATCTCAAGATGATGAGCCCAAAATGGCTCAAGGGGGCTTCCTTTACAGGTTATGGGGTTACACTTACAGTTGGAATTGGCATTCCAATACCAATTCTGGATGAAGAGATTCTTCAATATACAATGGTTAGGGATGAAGATATCTGGGCTCAAGTTGTGGACTATAGTGAGGCTTATCCCCAATTTATTTCAGAAAGTCTGGGAGAGGTAAATTACAAACAGCTAAAAAGCGGGATGATAACAGTTAAAGGGAAAGAGGTTCCTACCTCTGGTCTCTCGAGCTATTACAGGGCCAGAGAGATAGCACAGATATTAAAAGGATGGATTGAATCAGGGAAATTTCTCCTGACAAAACCTGTGGAGCCAATTCCATCTGTTGATTCAGGGATTGTTTTTAAGCCTTTAAAAGAAAGGCCAATAAAAAAGAATTAAGGGGCATCATATTAACCTGAAAGAGGGGGTATCAAATGCAGAAAAGAAGAGTTGTTTTCAGCTACCCACCCCATCTTGTGGATCAACCTGTTATATCAAAGCTTATAAAGGACTATGATTTAACAGTAAATATCCTGAGGGCTCGGGTAACTCCAAATGAGGAGGGGAGGCTTGTTCTGGAGATAACAGGGAAGAGGTCGGGATTAGAAGCAGGTTTTAAATATCTTAATGAAATAGGTGTGGAGATTCAACCTCTTGCTCAAGATGTTAAATGGAGAGAGGATAGGTGTGTCCATTGTACAGCTTGTATATCTTTTTGCCCGACTAAGGCATTGGATGTGGATCGAAAAGAGATGAAGGTCTCATTTAAAAGGGATAAATGCATTGCCTGTGAGCTATGTATTCCTGTCTGTCCCTATCAGGCAATGGAGATTTTGTTCTGAAGATTTAATTTACAAAGGATAAACTTTTATATATTTTAAATAGCTAAATAAGAGGTGGCTATATTTGAAAAAGAGGGTAGTGGTGGCAATGAGTGGAGGGGTTGATTCAAGCACCTCCGCCTGGCTCCTCAAAGAGAAGGGATATGAGGTTATAGGGGCAACAATCTGTATAGGAGTGATGGATAGGGAACCAGGAGGCCCAATTAGGTGTTGTAGTATCACTGATATGGAGGATGCCCGTCGTGTTGCCCTTCAACTTGAAATACCATTTTATGTATTCCATCTCAGGGAGGATTTTGAAAGAGAGGTGATTCAATATTTCTGTGAGGAGTACCTTAAAGGAAGGACACCAAATCCTTGCATCATTTGCAACGAAAAGATAAAATTTGGCTCTTTTTTAAAAAAGGCAATGGAGATGGATGCTCAGTATATCTCAACAGGTCATTATGTAAGGTTAGAATTGGATGAGAAGAGGAATGAATTTCTTTTAAAGAGGGCAATCGATCAAAAAAAAGATCAATCTTATGTTCTCTTCTCATTAAAGCAGGATCAGCTTTCATCAAGTATATTCCCGCTTGGAGAATTTGGGAAGGATGATGTAAGGCGGAAGGCTTTTGAGATTGGCCTTCGGGTTCATAACAAGCCGGAAAGTCAGGAGGTATGTTTTATCGGTGACCATTCCTATCACTCTTTTTTATCAGAAAGATTAAAGGAATCCATTGAACCTGGTCCTATATTGGACAGAAAAGGTAATATTCTCGGAAGGCATAAGGGGATTGCATTTTATACGATCGGGCAGAGAAGAGGACTTGGCATTACAGAAGGAAGACCTTTATATGTGATAGGGATTGATAGGAAGAGAAATGTAGTTGTGGTTGGAGGAGAAGAAGAGGCTTATGGAAAGAGTTTTCTTGTTAGTGGTGTCAACTGGATTAACTCCCCTTTTACAAGGGAGTCTCCCTTTTCTGCGCAGGTGAAGATAAGGTATAATCATAAAGGAGAAGAGGCTGAAATTTTTCCGGAAGACGATGGGAAAGTAAAGGTAATATTTAAGTCTCCACAGAAGGCTATCACACCAGGACAGGCAGCAGTTTTTTACGACGGGGAGTTAGTCCTTGGAGGTGGATGGATTGAAGAAGTTATCAATTAATGATTGTTCACCTCTCTAACACTTGGAGGAATTTAGTCCCGCAATCCCGATTTTATATGAGATTGCCACGCAATGACTGATCCACCTTTGGCGGAAATGCTTTTAGTAAAAAGATCGCTCAACTTAGGTTATATATATTATGGCCATGGATCAAAGGATTGAGGAGAAATTAAAGAGTTTAAGAGATATATTTATTTCCATGAATAGAGTTATTGTAGCATATTCTGGCGGGGTAGATAGCACCTTTCTGCTTAAGGTTGCAAGGGATACACTCGGGGATAGAAATGTCATTGCTGTAACTGCTTTATCCCCTTTATATCCTGAAAGGGAGTTAAGAATAGCCAAAGAGATGGCCCAAAAGATAGGAGTAAAGCATCTCCTTATCGAGTCGAACGAACTTGAGATTGAGGGTTTCTCAAAGAATCCACCTGAGCGTTGTTATTTCTGTAAAAGAGAACTCTTTGGGGAATTGAGAAAGGTTGCTAAAGCGGAGAATATCTCCCATATTGTAGAGGGCTCTACATTGGATGATGAAACTGACCATAGACCCGGAAAGAGGGCGATTCAGGAACATGGGATTCGAAGTCCTCTAAGAGAGGCCATGTTTTCCAAGGAAGAGATAAGGGAAGCCTCAAAGTCGATGGGGCTTTCTACTTGGGACAAGCCATCCTTTGCCTGTCTGGCTTCACGCTTTCCTTACCATGACCCGATTACAGAAGAAGGATTGAGAATGGTAAATGAGGCAGAGGACTTTTTGATTGGGCTCGGTTTTAAACAGGTCAGGGTAAGGCATTATAGAGATCTCGCAAGAATAGAGGTCTATAAAGAGGAGATGGGAAGATTACTCGAAGACAAAACGAGGGAAAGGGTTGTTCAATATCTGAAAAAGATAGGTTATCATTATATTACCTTAGATCTTCAGGGATTTCGTTCAGGCTCAATGAATGAGGTCTTAGAATGAAGGCTATTGCACTACTCTCAGGTGGGCTTGACAGCACCCTTGCAGCAAGAATTATTCTTTCACAGGGAATAGGTCTTGAGGCATTAAACTTTCTGACCCCATTTTGCACCTGCACAAATAGAGGTGAGACGTGTCTTTCCTCGCAGAAGGCTGTGGAGATGCTCGGAATATCGTTGAAGGTATTTAATGTCTCAGAAGAATATTTAGATGTATTAAAAAATCCAAAGTATGGTTATGGCAGTAACATGAATCCATGTATTGATTGCAGGATCTTCATGTTCAAGAAGGCCAAAGACTACATGCTTGACTCAGGGGCTTCTTTCATTGTTACAGGTGAGGTTCTTGGACAGAGACCTATGTCACAGAGAAGGGAAACGATGCGTTTGATCGAAAAGGAGGCAGGGCTTGATGGTTTGATTTTAAGACCTCTTTCTGCAAAATTTCTACCTCCCACCATACCCGAAAGGGAGGGATGGGTCAATCGAGATAGGCTTCTTGATTTCCAGGGGCGTTCGAGAAAACCCCAGATCAAATTGGCAGAGGATTTAGGTATTCGTGACTATCCCTGTCCTGCAGGAGGTTGTCTTCTTACTGACCCTGGTTTTGCAAAAAGGGTAAAAGATCTTATGGTTCATCAGATCAATTTTTCACTCAATGATATTCACCTTCTCAAGATTGGGAGACACTATCGACTATCTCCAAAATTAAAACTTATAATAGGGAGAAATGAAGAGGAGAATAGGAAAATCTCGACCTTTGCTCGGGGCAGAGATATTCTAATGAAGCTCCTTTACTTCCCAGGCCCTCTCTCCCTTCTGAGAGGAGATCCGAATAAGGAAGAGATTGAAAAGGCCGCTGCGATTTCAGCACGCTATAGCAAGGCAAAGGATTTAGATAAGGTTGAGGTGACCTATAAAAATGTTGATGAAGCTGATAACAAATCTATTATTATCTCCCCTGCCACTCAGATGGAGGCAGAGGAGTTGATGATTTGTTAAAGATCATAAAAACCACAGGAGGATTATATGGCTGAGAAGAAAAAGATTTTTGCACCTGTTAGTGAGAAAGAGGTTACGAGAGCCATCGTTGATGGTTTTGCCCGACAGTTCATCGAATATGTGGAAAGTGATTGCCTCATTATTGGAGGGGGACCAAGTGGTTTGATGGCAGGGAGGGATGTTGCCCGAAAAGGTGTGAAGACACTGATCGTGGAGAGAAACAATTATATTGGGGGAGGATTCTGGATAGGTGGTTATCTAATGAATAAGGTAACTGTAAGGGAACCCGGTGAAGAAATCCTTGAAGAGTTGGGGATTCCTTTTGAAAAGGTGACCAAGGGTCTATATGTAGCGGATGGTCCACATGCCTGCTCTAAGTTGATAGCCGCTGCATGCGATGCAGGCGTAAAATTTGCCAATATGACGATATTTGATGATGTAATTTTGAGAGAGGGAAATCAGGTCTGCGGCGCTGTTGTGAACTGGACCCCTGTCCAGGCCCTTCCACGTGAGATCACATGTGTTGATCCAATTGCCTTAGAGGCAAAGTTTGTTATTGATTCAACAGGCCATGATGCCTGTGTGGTAAAGAAGCTTGAGGAGAGAGGTATACTCAAGACATCAGGGTATGGAGCCATGTGGGTGGAGCGATCTGACGATCTTGTTGTTGAACATACAGGGGAGGCTCATCCAGGGCTAATAGTAACAGGGATGGCAGTGGCAACCACCTATGGGCTTCCAAGAATGGGTCCCACATTCGGGGCTATGTTACTATCAGGTCGTAAGGGGGCTCAGGTCATCCTTTCTAAGATAAGGAAGAAGTGAAACCTATTCACCATATCCCCGCCAGAGTCGAACTATATCAAGAGGGTGATTTAAAAGGGCTCAATTTAAAAGAATTGGCTCTATATATTTTTGAGAGGGCTCGAATCCCCATCTCTTTTCGAGGAAATATCTACAGAGGAGTTTCGGAGGATAGGCTTGAGACTGTTGCTGAGGAATTCGCAAAGATAAAAGTTAAAGATCCCAGTAAGATGTTTACATTAGGGATACCTCTTAAGGCTGAAATTGACTATGAGAAGAGAAGGATCAAAACTCAGAGATGGAAGCTATTTGGAATTCTCTATGAAGGAGTACTTTATCAACGGATAATATGGCAACTTATATTCAAAGGTAGATTTGAATCAGGGAAATGTGTCATTCTTTTAACAAACCAACTATTTGGGACATGGAGTCGAGATGATCATAGATACCATGCCCGAACAAGTCTTCATGGTTATCCCCATCTTATCTCCACCTCAGGGATTGTTGAGGCCCCTGCAAAACCGAGAGAGTTCTATATAAAAAGGCAGATGGGCATTCCAGTCGAATTACTAAAAGAGGAATATCAAGGAAGAATCCTCGATCACGGTGATTTAAGGATGACAGAAGTGGTGAAGGGTTATCTCATGCAGGCCATATTTTATCATCTGGTTGATAATCCATTCTGTGAGGATAGGGATTGCCGTCTCTTTAATAGCCACTGGCAGGAGGAGGTTATTCACTCTCAGCTTGGTGGGAGATATGAGTTTTGCCCGAGGCATGATGAGATTCTTAAGAAGATCAGGAACCGAATATCTTAGGAGCATATTTTGGTAAGGTGAATTAGAAATGCCAGGACGTACATGGAAAGATATTAAAGGTTCGGTAGCAGAGAAGATAAAGGCATTTCTTTTAGATAATGGTGGGAGTGAGGAGAGAATTAAAGGCCAATATGAAGTATGGAGGATAAAATTTTCTGATTCTACTTTCACATTTTATAAAACAGGCTCACTTTTTAGCACATTTTCAAATTCTAAGGACCCTTCTGTGTTTGAAGCATGGAGAGAGATAGATTCCCTCGTTGAAATCACCTACGTCCTGCCGGATAAGGATTTTTTGATAGGCCTCGATGAAACAGGCAAGGGTGAGGTCATTGGCCACATGGTTCTTACCGGGGTGATTTTTCCCAAAGAGATATTTGAGAAGATTAATTTGGTTGTTGGCCCTTCGGACACAAAAAAGCGGCATAAATTTGAATACTGGGATGAGATATTCAAAAATTTAGATTGCCTTAGGAAAGAGGGATTCGATTTTATTAATGAAAAAATCCCACCCTGGCAGATAGACAGATTTAATCTCAATAAAATAATGGATGTGACATACCAGAGGATTTTGAATATCTTTTTTAGAAAAATCCAGATAGCTCAATCCCGAATTGTTCTGGATGACTATGGAATAGGTCCCACACTAAAGAGGTTTCTAAATTTCCTAAAAAAGCAGGGTGCTCAAATAGTTGTAGTGAAACGAGCTGAGGATCGATATCTTGAGGTAAGAACAGCCTCCTTAATTTCTAAAAGAATGCGTGAGGCTGTATTAAAGTCTATAAATGAAAATTTAGAATATAAAGTAGATACTCTAAGTGTGGGTTCTGGAAATGCAGGGGACTCCCAAACAGTAAAATGGATTGAGAAATGGTATGAATCAGGTAAAGGATGGCCATGGTTTGTTAAGAGGTCATTTAGGAATATTAGAGCATTAGAAGGGAAGGCTGGAAAACAGAGGAAGATAGAACCTCCAATCGAGGAGGGTTTATTATCCAGTAAGTTTCTCGAAGATTTTAATAAAGGATATCTCTCTATTCAGTCCCTCTCCATTGTATGTCCCTCTTGTGGAAGTATTCTAAAGGGTGCTTCAATAGCTATATTTGAAGAGAATAAGCACAGGAGATCTGAATTGAAATGCCCTGATTGTGATAAATTAATAAGGAATTCAGGCTATACACTTCGATATTATTGTGGATATATATTACCCGATAGCAGTGTAATATTGCGAAATCTCATCAGCAATGATCTTAATGCCTCGAGGTTTTTTGAGGATTTTACGATATTACTCGCACCTGTTGTAAGAAAAGAATGTGACCAAACTCAGAGAGGTAAGAGAGAGTTTGAAAAATTATGGAAATATAATTCGATGGGGAGGATCAGACTTGAGTCGGTAGGGAAGGTTGAAGATATACCTGATAATCTTTCAGGGACCATCAGGGATGAAAGGATAATAGAAACCTGTTTGGAATACAATGCAATGTTATTGACTGCTGACAGGGCGATGAGTGCTTTTGCGGTTGGGAAAGGTGTCTTCACAATAATTGCTTAGAAAATAAGAGTGAGGGTTAAGGCTAAGAGTCCGGCTTCCTAACCTTAACCCTCTCCCACGCATTGGGACTGTGTCGAAATGAGGTGTATGCGATGTTTATCATTCCGAGTCTCCTTTTTCTGTCATTCCGAGTCTCCTTTTCCTGTCATTCCGAGCGAAGCGAGGAACCTTAGGAAAGATTTCTCGGCTAACGCCTCGAAATGACACAAAGTGGTGTTATTCCGAGCGAAGCGAGGAATCTATAGAATTCAAACCCTTATAAAACATAGATTCTGAGGCTTTAGCCTCAGAATGAAATTATGAGATGGCCTCATCGGGGAGAGGGGAGCTCGGTACGACTCGCAACTGAGGTGAGGGGGATAATTGTCAAGATTTAATTGTTCCGAGTAATAATTAGATTTTAATCTCTTTTACGGATATAGATGGTTTTGTAGCGATCCGCGTCCGCTTTCATACAGGTAGTACATTCTTCAGAAGAGAGATCGACTGGTTCGAGAAAGACTTCAAAGCCAAGTTCTTTATACTGCTCAACAGCTTCGGAGAGACGTGGCTCATCTATTGTGAATCGCTTCTCCCATCCTTCTTTCTTAAGTTCTTCTTCTCGCGACATATTACCCTATGTCCTTCCATATAAAATCTTCCATCCCTCAGAATGAGAGATTGCTTTTGATTCACAGGATCCGACACAGGGTGTCGGGGCTTCACCAAAACCAGGTCTGCATGGAGCACAACTGTAGCGCAATTTCTTTCGTTCATCATGCTTTACCGTAACCACAGGTTCTTCACGGAATATATCGTATTCATCAGGGCCAACTTCGAGTATCTTTTCTGGACAGGCATCCACACACTTACCACAGCCATTGCACTTGTCCGTATCGATAGTGATAAACCAATCTCCTGAACCATCTTTAAACCCATAGTTTGCTATCATATTCCCTCCATTATTATATAACAAAATTATATTTAAAAGAAAGTGGAAATTTTTAAATTGGAATCGATCTTCAATATCTCATCGCCTGAAATTGGTTTTAATTCTTGATACATCTTTCCATCCTTTGCCAATACCCTTGAAGGGCCTTTCCTCACATATCCAATCACACTTAGGGGTATGGAGGCTTTTCTGAAGGCCTTTTGAAGGGGAGTAAGGTCTTTCGGCGATATGGTTAATAGCAATGCACCTGAGGATATCACTCTGAAGGGATCAAGTCCAAATTCACGGCAAAGGATTTGAGATTCTTTATAGATAAAGACTTTATTTAAATCGACTTCAAACTCTTTTTTTGAGGCCATTGCCATCTCGATTATCCCATTGACCAGACCTCCCTCTGTTGGATCGTGCATGGAGTGGACTGATACGGTTTTACAGGCAATTTGAGATGCCCTAAGTACATCAATCCCCGGATTAAAGATAAACGCCTTTGCCTTATTGATCAAAGATAAAGGGATTCCTCTCTTTAAAAGCTCTTTTTCCCTCTCCCTCGCAATAATTGAGGTCCCTTCTATACAGATTCCTTTTGCGAGAAGAAGTATATCCCCTGCTCTTGCCCCGCTCGTTTTTACGAGACTATCTTTTTTAACTACTCCAACCATATGGCCTGAAAGAATCACTTTTTCCAAACCAGGGGTTATCTCTGTATGGCCTCCGATGAAAGAAACATTGAAACGACGACATGTCTCGTGGATCTGACGAAAGATCTTTTTTATCAGTTTTTGCTCCGTTCCGATCTCCGGAAATAAAAGTGTTGCTAAAAACCATTTTGGAATGGCCCCCCTTGTAGCGGTATCATTTATGTTGACCACTACTCCATAGTACCCAATCTCTTCTGATGTAAATGTTATAGGATCTGAAGTTAAAACAAAATAATAATGAATGTTTCTGCCAAGATCAATTACAGCTGCATCTTCACCTATCTTCGGACCAATAACTACATGGGAGTCGAGTAGAGTGTATCTCCTTAAAAGTTTATTAAGAAGAGTGATCTCGAGTTTTCCAGAGTTCAAGTTTTTTACCTCAGATTTGAATTAAAACAAATTTTATCAAACTATGCAAGTCTTAATCAGGCATTAAAAACAATGTTGGATAGTTAATAAATAAGCCCTGAGAAAGCTCTCTCAGGGCTTATTTTGTTATGTAGATTGATCTGGCGGAGGGGTTCCTGGTGGGTTTGGGAGTGTCAATGGCCATCTCAACCAGAAGGCGTTGTGTGCAATCAGGCCTGGTGCGACAATACAGAGATTAAGGTAGATGATGAGGATATTAATATCTGCAGGTAGTTTCTCAGTAGCAATAGCACTGGCTTTAGGGCCAAGAATAAGCGTAAGGATTATGATCCAGATGACAATAATGATGAGCTGAAGTATGAATGCTGAAATGGCCCTTTTAAAGTGTGTATATTTTGTAACTCCCCAGAATTGTAAATGCCAGGAGTGTACTAAAGACCAAAAAATGAGTGATGAACCTATACCAGCAAAGGAGAATGTAGGGCTCAGGCCAAGGCCTAAACTTCCTTCCCAGAAGATATAGGCTAAGATATGGGCAAGGATTGTTTGACCAATGGCTGCACCGGGATGTCCCCATTTCCCAAAAGGCCATCCTTGAGTAGTAAAGACAGGACTGAAAACGAAGAACCATGCAATGGCCCATACGAGATATCCTGTCAGCCAATTCACATTTAAAGGTCCTTTATGATTTATTGGTGTATCAGCAAGTGGTGTCCCATCAAGATTTGTCAAAAAGTTCCATATAAGTATGGACACGATCATGACAATAATGAAACTCGCAGCCATCGTGCCCCATGGATGAAGTTTAGCTTTAAAAGGCCATCCACCCCAAACCACTCCGTATAAAAGTGTAGCCCAGAATCCAATTACCCCAAACCAGAGATATAGTGGACCTACCACCCATTTTGGGTAGATGAATTTTATGAAGAGCAAGATTGCGAAAGTGAAGATGCCCCAGAGGATTGTCATACCTATTCCTGGAATTAGACGGGATTTGGCAGGTGTCCAATTTCCTCTCGGAGGAGCCCATGGCCAATTATCACCTAAAAGAACAAGGTGTCCAAGTGCTATGAGCATAATGAGTGTTGCAGGGATGATCTTCAAAACAATTGCCGAAGAAGAGATACCATAGACAAAGATGAGAATCCCGAGGATTGTAAACAGAATGAATTGAATCAATCCTCCACCCCTCCCGGATGGACCAATACCAATCTTTTCTGGTATTTTTTCATTTCCCATAAAATTCACCTCCTTTTAATAAAGTGTAGAAAGATTAAGAACCAATTTTTATTGGCTTTAATGCCTTTTCCATCAGGAGTTCGTAAGCACTTTTCTTCCCGAGGATGGGTTCCTTTTTCTTCTGACCCCATATAGTTTCAGGCCGGCTTTGAAGGATGAATATATTGAAAGGAAAGGGCCTTTGTTTGTCTATGGCCCATTCAATGTCCTGAGGAGTGCCATAATATTGCTCAATCTTTTTTGCATATCTCAAAAGTTCAAGAATTTCTTCATCTTCGATACACGGGATTTCACGGCGCTGGTGAGGAATATCTGAATGAATGACTTCTCGAGTTTTAGGATCAAAGATACATTCAATCCCTTTTATTGATATTTCTCTTTCTATCTCCATTGTCACCTTATCAACGACAAACTTATCAGGATTGCAAAGCCCTGAGACAACGGTTTCTCCCAGTCCCCAGTTTCCTTCTATGACAACCTTTGATGGATCGCCATTGAGTGGATTTAATGTAAACATCACACCTGCTGACCTGGCATCAACGATCTTCTGAATGCCTACACTTATCAGAACTTTTTCATGAGGGAATCCCATCTTGGCCCTATATGAAATTGCCCTTGGTGTAAAGAGGCTTGCCATACAGGATTTAATCCTTTTTAGAACCTCATCAATCCCCTGAACCCAGAGGAATGTATCCTGCTGTCCTGCAAAGCTTGCTCCGGGAAGATCTTCTGCTGTGGCGCTTGAGCGGACAGCTACAGGTATATCAGGATGATCAAATATTTCAGAAAGTATTTGGTAATTGGATCTTATCTCCTCTTCTATCTTTTTAGGTAATGGGGTGTTACTTATTAAATTTTGAATTATTTTTGAACCATTCTCTATGGAAGTCACATTTTGAATATCAATTCGGGAAAGAATCTCTAAGATATTTTCCTTTACCCCACCTATAGATAGAAATTCGTTATAGGCTTCTGTTGTCACAGAGAAACCAGGAGGGACCGGGATATCGGCTTTGATCAATTCGCCGAGGCTTGCATTTTTCCCCCCTATCAACGCCAACGCCTCTTTGCCAGCTTTATCGAACCATAAAGTATAGGGCATAGTAAATCTCCCTTTTGGAATAATGAAGCAATGGGAGAAGAGGATTTACTCATTACTGCATCGCTCCATTATTCCAAAAAATTCTATTAGCCTCGCTTTAATATTTTTACAATTCCTGTATTCCCATCTACCCTTACGGTATCCCCTGTCTTGAGAACCGAAGTAGCCACTCCAGTTCCAGTAACAGAAGGGATTCCATATTCTCTACATACAATTGCAGCATGGCTTGTTAAGCCCCCGATATCTGTAATAGAGGCCTTTATCTTTGTAAAAACAGGGGCCCATGCAGGGTTGGTTGTTGGACAGACAAGGATTTCGCCCTGCTCAATCGTGGTGATTTCTTCGAGGAGTTTAACTACCCTCACTTTTCCCTCAACGATTCCTGCAGATGATGCAAATCCTTTAAGTTCTGTTACCTCTTCAGGGACAAGGGCAACACCCTTAAGCCATTCGTTTACCTTCTCAGTGGTAATACCCCATAGCATTACTGTAAATGGCTCAGCCACTTCTTCAGGTGGTGTCCCAAGTGCTGGGATGGGTGCCCACTTCTTTGCAGATTCTAATATTCTCTTTCTCTTCTCTGCCTTACTCTGCCAGTATTTGAATCTTGATGGAACACCTTCTCCAAGCGCCCATGTAGTCACCAGATCTTCTATAATATATGGGACCTCAAAGCGGTTGAAGAGAAAGATATCATCAATATTTTTTAGCATTCCATGTTTTACAAAAATGCGTCCAAATTCCCGCACCTTTTCAAACCATATCGTATGGAACCAGTGTTCCACCCAGAAGAGGTGATCCTCTGCATATTTATAGATTGTACGGACCGCTTTATAGGTATCATCAAAGGATTTTCTATCCTCATCGGTCTTTATCAATTTTCTATATTCCTCTGCGAGTTCTGCCCTGGCTTTGTCTATTCCAAGAAGATCCCTTTCAATCTTTTCTCCCCTTTCAATTCTTTCCACATAACTCTTGAGGTATCCGAATGGGATCTCTGGTTTTGTGGTCCAGCTTCCCTCGTAATGGAACCACCCACTTCCACACGAAACATAGAACCAGGGATCCTTAGATTTTTCATACTCCACAATCCAGTCACTACCTTCAGCAGACTTTTTCAAAGTCTCGATCTTCTTTTCTACAGGCAGATCACTTTTTAGCACCCTTGCAACCTCAGGGATTGAGGTGGCAAGTCTGGCAAGCCTGCAAAGTTCCTCTTCAGGTTTAAACATTTGAACATAAGCACCTGCTACAAGTTTTCCGATTGTTGATTCGCTTATGCCTGGGAATAGCTTCCTGCAGGTATCGGTAAAAAGGAGATAGGCAAGGTAGGCCAGGTTAAGATACTGGAAGTGATACTGCCACCCTTTGATCATTAAATTGACAAGTCTATCCCATGCATCCATCAATTCATAAGATGTATAATAACCTCTTGGTTCTGGAAATACTGTATCATCAGGCTCAAATTTTGGTAGCTCTTTGGGCACTTTAATATTATTCATTTCCTCACCCAAAGGCCTAAACTTTTTTAACCACATCCCCCAGAGGGCATCATAATGGTCAAATATATAGAAGACACGCTTCTGAAATAATTCAGCCTTCTCTCCAATCAATTCCTGAGGAGGTGGAGAAACAGGGGTAATATACATATAACAGCCCACCATCCTTTGAGATACCCCCTGGGCAGGGGGGATGCAGAAGACCCTTGTTGTATACTGAGAAAGAGCAATCTGCCATGCTTCGTGAAAGATGAGATCCAGAGGGTACATTGGCTCCGGGGCATGGATTTTGTCGTGATACCAAAAATGTTTTTCTTCCCATTCCTTCCTCTCCTGGCTGAATATATAATTCGGTGGATACATCTCTTCCCAGCCTTCGAGTTCCTTGGGATACTCTACTTCAAGTGGCATTGGAAAACCCTTTTTCTCTACCATCTCTGATTACCTCCTTTCTTTTGATTTTTAAAAGAATAATTCAATATATTAATTAATCACCTCCTTTTTGATGGATTTATGAAAACCTCTCTTTGAAAAAGTCAGTAATTTTATATTCGAGGTGAAACCCCTGCCTGCGGAAGGCAGACAATAACTATTAATCTAAAGACTTTTCAAAAAATTGCTCAATTTAGGTATTTTTAAGCGAGTTTTCTTCTTTATTATTAATAGATAATTCTTTGTAGTTGTCATGGCCGTTTGGCCTACCACGAAGAATAAAAATATTTAAGTTAAGGCAAAGGTTAGGAAGCCTGTTTCCTAACCTTTGCCCTCAAACCAGCGACTCTTATTTTCTAAGTAATTCTTGAGCATTTCCCTCGAATCCTCATGGTGGTATGTTTAGGGATGATTTAGTTTCCTTATTTACGTTTATAATTATCTTTTTAAAAAGGGAGATTTGTCAAGTTATTTTTTTGAGATTTCTGAAAAAGTCCTTAAATGACTGGGAAGGTAGGGTTCCAAACCCTTCGAATGCGGACAATGAGAATGTAGATTGCTTACAATCGTTTAAGAGAGAAATAAGCATTTTCAGGGTATTAATCAATGGTGCCATATTATTATCGGTATTTGCTCTTGCCTGCCTCAGGCAGGAGCTCATCCCCCTCACCTTAATCCCCTTTCCTTGAGGAGGCTTTGTCGTAATGTTATTCTTAGGCTTTAGCCGAAGAATCTATATTTTATACGGATTTGAATTCTATAGA